>JAZFUA010000258.1:0-11504 GCA_036446975.1 Dehalococcoidales bacterium | reverse complement strand
TCGGTAGCCCGGATGTTCTGTGATGTTTTGAAGCCGGGAGGAGAACCTTTTAAGGGTGACCCCAGGTGGGTCCTCAAGCAAAATCTTAAACGGGCTGCTGACCTGGGATACACTTTCTATGTTGGGCCGGAGCTCGAATTCTTTTATTTCAAGCGGGACAAAGAAAATCCGAATTCTTATACCACCGATGGACTTGATGTTGGCGGCTACTTTGACCTCACTCCCCTGGATATGGCTAATGATCTGCGTCGGGATACCGTTCTCACCCTGGAAGAAATGGGCATTCCCATAGAGTATTCTCATCATGAGGTGGCGCCCAGCCAGCACGAGATAGATATGAGGTACACTGATGCCCTGACGATGGCTGACAGTGTGATGACTTATCGTCTGGTGGTAAAACAAATAGCCCTGCAGCACGGAGTTTATGCCTCTTTTATGCCCAAACCGGTTTTCGGCATTAACGGTAGCGGGATGCATGTGCACCAGTCGTTGTTTAAGGGTAACCGTAATGCTTTCTTTGATAAAAATGATGAATATAACCTTTCCGGGGAAGCCAAGGCCTATATTGCCGGCCTGCTGAAACACGCTCCGGAAATTACCGCCGTAAATAACCAGTGGGTTAATTCCTACAAACGCTTGGTACCCGGTTATGAGGCGCCGGTATACCTCTCCTGGGCGCGGCGTAACCGTTCAGACCTTGTTAGAGTGCCGGAATACCGGCCAGGCAGGGAAAATGCCACCCGAGTAGAATTTCGTTCTCCTGACCCGGCCTGTAATCCTTATCTTGCTTTCAGCGTCATGCTGGCTGCCGGACTCGAAGGTATTGAGAAAGGTTATAAAGTGCCTGACCCCGTGGAAGAGAATGTCTACGAGATGAGCGAGGCGGAGAGACTTAAAAAAGGGATAGAAACCCTACCCGCCAGTCTCTGGGAGGCTATCCAGCTTACTGAAAAAAGCGATTTGGTCCGCAAAGCCCTGGGTGACCATGTCTTTAATGCTTTCATTAAAAATAAGAAAATCGAGTGGGATCAGTACCGGATCCAGGTAACCGATTATGAGTTAAAGAGATACTTGCCAATACTCTAGACAGGTGCTAACCTGATACAACAGGAGGAACCGAGATGCGCCGTCTGCGGGTTGGCATGGCTCAGATTAACACTACCGTGGGCGATTTTGCCGGTAATACCCGGAAGATTCTGGAGACTATTACCGAAGCCAGGGTTTTGGAAGTTGACCTGCTTGCTTTCCCGGAGCTGGCTATCTGCGGCTATCCGCCGGAAGACCTGCTGTTTAAGCAGCGGTTTATTGAGGAGAATCTACGCCACCTGACCAAAGTGATTGAAGCCTCTTCAGGAATTAGCCTGGTCGTTGGCTTTGTTGATTCCGGGGAGGCTATTTACAACGCCGCAGCCATAATCCATGATGGAAAACTGGTTGGCGTTTTTCATAAAATTTACCTGCCTAACTATGGCGTCTTTGATGAAAATCGTTACTTCCGGGCCGGTAATGAGTGCCAGGTATTTACCATTGCCGGCGTCGGTGTCGGCGTTAATATTTGTGAAGACATCTGGTATGAAGAGGGCCCGGCTGCTTCTCAGGCCCATTCCGGAGCTGAGGTAATCGTTAATATCAGCGCCTCGCCATATCATCTGGATAAAGGCAGTTCCAGGCAAAGAATGCTGGCAACCCGTGCCTCAGACAATGTTGCCATAATTGTCTACAACAACCTGGTGGGTGGCCAGGATGAACTGGTCTTTGATGGCAACAGCATGGTGCTGGATGAGCAGGGACAGCTGATAGCTAAGGGTAAACAGTTTGAAGAAGACCTGGTAATAGTTGACCTGGATATCGAATCCGTCTCTCGCAGGCGGCTTCAGCGCCCCGGGCGGAAAAGGCAGAAACAGGCGGAGGCGCCGGAGACGAATATCACCAAACTGATGGTGTCTGAAGCGCCCTCATCCCCTACCAAACCGCCCCTGCCGAAAAGGCAAATTCAGGAGCATACTCTGACCGGGGAAGTCTATCAGGCGCTGGTACTGGGTACCCGTGACTATGCCCATAAGAACGGTTTTCAGAAAGTGGTGATGGGTCTTTCCGGGGGGATAGACTCCAGCCTGGTGGCAACTATCGCTGTTGATGCCCTGGGGAATTCAAATGTGGTTGGGATAGCCATGCCTTCACGCTATTCTTCACCCGGGAGCATCTCGGATGCCGAGCTTCTGGCTAAGAATCTGGATATGCGCTTGATAACCATACCTATTGAAAAAGCTTTTCAATCTTATCTGGAAATGCTGGCCGAGACTTTTGAGGGGACCCAGCCGAATGTTGCCGAGGAAAATATCCAGGCCCGTATCAGGGGCAACATCTGGATGGCGGTATCGAATAAATTTGGCTGGTTGGTTCTTACCGCCGGTAATAAAAGTGAAATGGCCACCGGATACGCCACTTTATACGGTGATATGGCCGGCGGTTTCGCGGTAATAAAAGATGTGCCCAAGACTATGGTCTATCAGTTGTGTGACCACCGGAATTCGATAGCTCAATCGAAACTAATACCGGCTACCGTCATAGATAAACCGCCATCCGCCGAGCTTAAACCTGACCAGAAGGATGTTGATTCTCTGCCTGCTTATGAGTTGCTCGACCCGATTATTACTGCCTATGCTGAAGAAGATAAAAGTGTTGAGCAGATTGTTGCTATGGGGTTCGACGAAGAAATGGTTAACAAAGTTGTACGACTTATACATATGAGTGAATACAAACGCCGCCAGGCGCCACCGGGTATCAAGATAACCCCTAGGGCTTTTGGTAGGGACAGAAGATTACCCATTACCAATCGGTTTAGCGGCTGATAACCCCCAGGCTCGTTTGCCAATGACATCACGAAGGATGAAAATCAACTGTCATTGCGAGACCATTCCGCAGAGGCGGAAGGCGAAGCAATCCGGGTGGGGGACATTCCAAGCTTCCCGGATTGCCATGTAGTCCCGATAAAATCGGGACTATCATTGTCTGAATTGTTCTATTCGGTTTCGGTTGGTAAAATCATTACCCGCTTTTTGTCTTAATATTGTCTAATTACTTGCAATCCTGTCTCCAGTATCTCCCTTCCCCTTGGTGAGTAGTGAGGGGATGGGAGAGTTTAGTTAGAGAGGGGCTTTGCCCCTCTCCTTGTTTAAGGAGAGGGGGACTAAGGGGGTGAGGTTCACTAAAATCGGAGGCATAAAATTCTCTCAATAATAAAACCATCCAAAGTAACCGGAAACCTCTAAAAATAGTCTTGACAATTTCTATAAGAGTATTGTACACTAATGTTATCACTTTAGTCACCTATTATAAACGATTATGAAACTTTCAACCCGGGGACGCTACGGATCACAACTGCTCTTGGATATGGCTCTTCACCAGGGGGAAGGCCCGATTTTATTGAGAGATATTGCAAAAAGGCAGCAGATTCCCCTGCCCTATCTCAAGCATTTGATTGCTCCCCTGGTAGCTGGCGGGATACTGAGGAGTACCCGGGGCGCCCGGGGTGGACTTTTGCTCATTCAGCCTCCCAAACAGGTGAAATTAATAGATATCATTATACTTCTGGAGGGCTCCATTGCTCCGGTAGAGTGCGTCAGTAATCCGGAGATATGTGACCGGTCTATGTCCTGTGCCACCCGTGATATCTGGACTGAACTTAAAGATGCGATGGAGGGAGTGCTGGAATCTACCACCCTTCAGGACCTGGTTGACCGTCATAAAGAAAAAGAACAGCCGGAAACGGCGATGTATCACATTTAAAGAATAGAAATCATTAAGCAGCAAAAAGACTTGTTGCGCAGAAGGAGGCAAAATGGACCAGGACCTGAGGAGAGAATCTCACCGGTTGAATATGGATTTTGAGGTGTTGAAGAGCGGGGGCTTTATCAAGCAGACCCAGGAAAATCTGTTTACGGTCAGGTTGCGCTGCCCCGGGGGAAGACTGACCTCACAGCAATTGCATAAAGCCGCCGAATTGGCTGATAAGTACGGACAGGGTGAGATTCATAACTCTCTCCGCCAGTCGATAGAAATCCCCTATGTCCATCATCGGCACTTCGATGCTATCGACGCCGAGCTGAAAGAGATTGGTTGGTCAATCGCTTCCTGCGGGCCCCGTATCCGGGTGCCTACTGCCTGTGGCGGCTGTACTTATAACCCTAATGGCATTATGGACACTCAGAGTATGTGTTTTGAGGTGGATAAACGCTTCTTTGGTACTGCCACCGGTCACCATAAATTTAAAATAACCTTCTCTGGTTGCCCGATAGATTGCCCCCGGTCCAGGGAGATGGACCTGGGCTTTCAGGGAATTGTTGAACCGGAACTGGTTGAGGGGCTGTGTAACGCCTGCGGGCTCTGTATTTCTGCCTGCGCTGAAAAAGCCCTTACGCTGGTAAATGACCTGCCGGTAAGGGATGTCAGTAAATGCCTCTATTGCGGCGACTGTATTAAAGTTTGCCCTGTGAGTGCTATGGTAGAGAGTCGGAAGGGCTGGCTGGCCCGGGTAGGGGGTAAGCACGGTAAACATCCTATCTTCGCCTATGAGGTAGCCCAGTTCCTCTCCGATGAGGATTGTTACCCTCTTATTGAGAAAACTTCGGAGTGGTACCAGGCAAATGCCGTGGGACGAGAAAGGATTGGCAGCTGCATTGTACGTCTGGGTCTGTCCAAATATATTGACGAAGTGGTCAGACCCTTGAACTTGGAGGTTGTCGATAACGCTGCCGACCGGAAGAAGTACTGGGCTCAGGGAAATATGTATAACTAAGTATGTATAACTAAGAATATGTATAACTAAGATTGAAAGCCCAATTAGTAAACCCGGCTAATAATTATTAATAATTTAGGAGTTATAATGGAAGAAAAAGTTGAGCACGCCAAAGAGTTAATTGCCGAAGCGCAAAAAGAAGATCCCAGAATAGGGGTAGCCTGCTCTTTTGGCAAAGATAGCATGGTAACGGTTCACCTGGCCAGAGAAGTGGATCCGAATATAAAGATTTTCGCGGTAATGACCCAGTACAAACCGAGGGAGACATTTGAATACCTGGTGCGAATGAATAAAAAAATGAATCTCGATACAACGGTTTATATGGTAGCTGACAGTATTCCGGAAATTCTCCAGGAAAATTCTGTTAACGTAATACTGCTGCCTACTGAAGAATTCAAGGAAAAGCTGTCCAAAGCTACCGAAGAATGGGCCAGGCCGTTGAATAAGGTTGACCCTGACGAATGCTGCCGGTTGCTCAAGGTAGTCCCAACCCAGGTGGCTGTGGCTAACCTGGATGCCTGGATAACCGGCCTGAGGAACACTGAGGGTGAAACCAGGGTAGACTACCAGGAGGTAGAGGATAAAGCCGGGCTTATCAAGATAAACCCGATTCTGACCTTTACCGAGACCGACATATGGAAATATATGGCAACCAGAGATATTCCCGCCCATCCCTGGTACAGTCAGGACTATCGCTCCATCGGCTGTGCTCCCTGCTCCAATCCCGGTGGGGAGTCTGAGCGCGATGGCAGATGGAAGGACACTGTAAAAGTCGGTGGTGAGTGCGGTATCCATACCATGCAGTTGAAATAAAAAGTATATCATTACCGGTAGCAGGCACAGCCTCAGATAAAAATACCCTGCTGTTGAGTTTACTATGTATAGCTTGGTTTTCACCGGTCGTTAGTTTTATGCCAGGCTGCTTCTAAAAAATAATCTGGTAGCGGAACGGGTAAAGACCGGAGAACGCCCATTACCGGAGATGAACGGGGTGAAATAAAAATATGGAAGATAATAATAATGGAGCTGACCATCGGTTACGGATTTATTCTGACATAACCCAGTTGATAGCCAGCCCGGAGAACCCAACCCCATTGGTCAGGATAAACAGGATTAACCCGAATCAGGACTTCCGGATTTATCTCAAGTTGGAAAGGTATAACCCCTTTGGCTCGATTAAAGACAGGGTTGTTAATGAAATGCTGAAGGGGATGGATATCGGAGACAGGACACTGGTTGAGCCCTCATCGGGTAACACCGGGATTGCCTTAACCTCTATTGCCAATGCCATGGGGATTCCGGTAGAGATAGTTGTCCCGGATAAAATCCCGGAAGAGAAAAAGGTGATGTTGAGATTTTTAGGCGCCACGGTGATGGAAGCCGATGATGCCCTGTGTCCTCTATTCCCTTCGGAGGGAGCCAGGGGGCTGGTTAACGCTCTGCTGAAAAGTCCGGCCACCCGGGACACCTATATTAGCCCCAATCAGTATGAAAATGAGATGAATGTTCAGGCTCATTACAAGACAACCGGTCCGGAAATCTGGCAGCAGACCCAGGGTAAAATCAGCCATTTCTTCGCCGCTTTCGGCACCTGTGGCACGATAACCGGCGTTGGCAGGTATCTCAAAGAGCAAAACCCGGAAATAAAAATAATCGGTGTAGAGCCTGACTCTCCGGATAACAAACTGCCCGGTATGAAGAGAATCACCGGACTGGCTGAGGAGTATATACCCAGGATTCTGGACTACTCGGTAATTGATGACACGGTATCTGTTTCTGATGAGGATGCCTACCGGACAGCTATAGAATTGGCCAGGAAGGATGGAATTGCGGTCGGCCCGACAACAGGAGCAACCCTCTATGCTGCTTTGCATAATGTTAAGGCAGAAGGCGGCCTGGCCGTGGTCATATCACCCGATGATGCCTTCAAATATACCAGTTTTTACCAGGAAGTCCTGAAAGATGAGTCCCTGAAAAATGGCGAAGGAATATAAGAGATGGAAGAAACACATGATCTGTCAGGTTTCGTTTGCCCCTTATCCAAGATAAAAGCGGCCCAGGCAGTTGAAAATATTGCTGAAGGAGACACGGCCATCATAATACTGGGCGATGCCGAATCTCTCAAGAGCGTTGCCCAGGACTTAAAGGCCAAAGGCATACAACCGACTTTTAAGCAGGAGAGCGACACCCGCTTTGTATTAACTGTTACCCGGTGATGGACCAGGGAGATATTCATAGTTATTGACCGGAGTCGGGTCGGAAGGTCAGGTTCTAAATGGCGGCAGGTGTAGAAAGTCACCGGCGTAGCATACTAAAATCAATCACATGGAGACTGGTTGCGGTAACTGTTACTATCCTTATCTCATATATCTGGTTGGGGGATTGGGGTAGTTCTATTGTGCTGTCATTGGTAGCCAACGCTATTAAAGCGCTGCTTTATTACCTGCATGAGCGGTGGTGGAATAGAATAGAGTTTGGCAGAAGAAAGGTACCTGAAGATTATACGATATAAAGGCGGTTAAAACCAGAAAAAAGCTCCGGCCTGAACCACTGTCATTGCGAGGAGTCCCGACAATAATCGGGACGACGTGGCAATCTCAAAGATTTATTCACATCAGTCGGCTATCTGCCTGAAGCCGTGAATCAGGGGAAAACGATAAAGGCCGAATACCTCCTTGCTGCGTAGAAACCCGATGAAGATAACTATGATCCCCAGTAGTATAAAGAGTGCGTGATCTGTAGACGACGAAACACCAAATCGAGCCAAAGCTCCACCTGAAGCGGATAGTATTGCCCCCACGGCGATGAGTATGTTGGAATACATTCGATGGGGTGATATTTTCCGTCGCCAGAAGATCCAGGCGCTGTATATGGCCCCGCCTACCAAGGCAACCGTGCCGAAAATGTTCATGAATGGGGTTATTAACCTTACCCCCTGGGGCATAGCTTCTCCCGAGAGCTGCTCGATGCTATTCAGGTCAATACGTACGCTAAAAACACGGAAAGTGGCGTAAACGGTCACTACAATTAAGAGCGCCATAATTATATGAGCCGGTCGTTTCGGAATCAGTAAATATACGGTGCCCATGCCCAGGTAGGCAGCTGCACAAATAGCTCCGAAAAGGTACCACAGCCGATAAGCAATCTCATTCATTCCCCAGGCTTCTATCCAGAATACGCTTCCGATACTGATAAA
Source organism: Dehalococcoidales bacterium (assembly GCA_036446975.1). Taxonomy (GTDB): domain Bacteria; phylum Chloroflexota; class Dehalococcoidia; order Dehalococcoidales; family UBA2162; genus JAZFUA01. The sequence continues at coordinate 3,510 of JAZFUA010000258.1, read as the reverse complement.
GAACATCAACAAACCGATTGCCCAGATGAGCTGGTAGGGTTTTCTTCTGGCAAAAAACTGGTCGAGAACAGTTATAGTAAAAATAAAGCTAACAATAGCAGATATCAGCGGTACTATGGCTGTGCTCATAATTAATTCTCCCTGTTTTTCTTACATTATTCCAGGCGGGTTCTTTATAAATATAGCATACTTGCATATCATAAAAGAATACCCCCGCTAAGCCTCTTTTCAGGAGTCTATATTACCCCCGATTCCCCCAGCTTATCTATCTCTGCTTCACTCATGCCCAGAAGCTCATTAAGAAGTTGTTCGGTGTCCTGGCCCAAATCGGGAGCCACACCCTTAATCCCGGCCGGTGTCCTGGACAGTTTGATAGGGGAGTTTATCAGTTTTACCTTTCCCAGCCTCGGATGGACTACTTCCGTTATCATCTCTCTGGCCAGGACCTGGGGGTGGCTGGCTACCTGGTCGATATTATTAATCGGCCCGCAGGGAATGCCCACCTCTGTTAATTCTTCAATCCATTGTTCGGTTGTCTTTGTCTTCATTACCTCGCTTAGAATCGGCTCAAGCTCGGCGTAGTGCCGGGTGCGTGATTCGCCGGTCTGGTATCTCTCGTCATCCATCAGCTCAAGCCGACCTATAACAGCACAGAATAAAGGCCATTGATTCCTGACACCCCCCACCATGGCAACGACGATGTAACCATCTTTGCTTTCGAAGGCTTGAAATGGTGTGAATACCGGATGCCTGGTTCCGAGACGGACGGGCACCTCTCCGGTAGCGAAGAAGCGGGCAAAGGCATTCTCAAGTAGGGCTAGCTGGCAGTCCATCATACCGATATCGAGCATCTGTCCTAGACCGCTCTTCTCCCGCTCGAAAAGGGCGGAGACGATACCGATGGCGGTAAACAGGCCGGCGGTAATATCGCCCAGGGATGCCCCCGGTCTGACTGGCCGCCCGTCAGCCTCACCGGTGATGCTCATTATCCCGCCCATGGCTTGAATGATGACATCCAGGGCACGCTGCTGGGCATAAGGGCCGGTCTGGCCAAAACCGGATATGGAGGCATAGATTATCCCTGGATTCTGCTTTCTCACCACCTCGTAGTCCAGACCCAGCCTCTTCATTGTCCCCGGGACAAAGTTTTCCACCAGCACATCAACTTTTTTTAACAGGTTCAGGAAGACCTGTTTGCCCTGTGGGGTTTGCAGATCCATCGTGAGACTCTTTTTCCCCCGGTTCAGGCTCATGAAATAGGAGCTTTCACCCTCGATAAACGGGCCGTTACCCCGTGCCAGGTCTCCGGTTTTCGGTCTTTCCAGCTTGATAACCTCGGCGCCAAGGTCACTTAAAACCATCGTGGCGAAAGGCCCTGACAGTATCCAGCTTAGGTCTAAAATCCTGATACCTGTTAAAGGTCCAGCCATAGCTTCCTCCTTTTATCCTCAAGGCCAGGGAACACTTGAAAATACTGGGCATCCCATGCGGCCTACCGTTTTTATGCTAAAACCCCTGACCCCCGGCTGTCAAGCTTCTATTCAGCTTTGATTGAGGACGTCCTTACCTGGCTTAAAATATTTGGTTTTATATGATTTATTGTAACACTGTCCTCCTGTATCTTTCTTCCCCTTATTAAGAGGTCTTGCCCTAAAAGAACTGCCTTTGTGCCACCCTGAGTCCCGATAATAACCGGACGAGGGGTCTGGGGGGTGGAGAAACTCTTACCCTTTCTTCTTGAGAAGGAGAGATATAATTGAAAAGGGTTGAAGAGGGGGGTGAAGCCCCCCCTTCCCAAAACCTCGGCGTTGCCTCAAATGTCATTCTGAGGAACGAAGTGACGAAGAATCTGTGTTAGGGGAGAATAGTAGAGATTCTTCGCTACGTCCAGAATGACAGGAAGATGCTACTTTTAGGGCAAAGCCCAAAACCTCCCCCCGATTTCATCGGGGGGGATACAGGGGATAGGGTGATTTTAATTTATACGGGTAAGGTTGATAAACAAGGTTCTGTTTGCATTTGGTTGGTGAATTGACATCTGTCCCCTTTGTGCCTAGAATGTGCGTGGCTTAGGCTAAGAATAACCTAATTCTTTCTTTGCAATTTCACTAAGTACAGTCGACAATATTTGAATAGATACACTTCCAACCTTTGCTACTTTATCCTTTGCGATATTCCATCTTTTATTTTCACGTGCTAAATCTAAAAATTCGTGTCCTGCCCAAGTTAAACGAACTACTCTGGCCTGCGGACTTTCCGCACCGAGGGTAGTTACGTCATTTATTACAGCTAAACCAGCTTCACCTAATAAATAGGCGTGATAACCTATCTGGTCTTGAGTATAATCAGGTATCTCTATAGAGGGCGCATATCCAGAAGGATGCGCTTCAATCGCTAAGAGCATCGCACGTATTAAATCCATATCACGTTTCATATCAATATCAGCTACAATCATAGTCATCTCTCCTGTTCCTGTCAATTATCATTCTGGTATGCTACCTGTCCCTTTCTGCTACTCATAAACACACCCCAAAGTAAAAACAACCAAAAGCAAACAGTACCATAAACAATCTAGTTCAAATCCGTACCTGTCTTATAGTATAATAGTCAGGTCAGTTAATTAGGCTTTCTCGAAGTAAGAAGGAGGATGACAGATGGAATGGGGAATGGCAAACCGCTTGGCGCAGCTTATTCAATCGGACGGACATGCTTTATTTATACCGGTAGACCACGGCTATTTTCAGGGGCCGACCACCAGATTGGAGGATCCGGGCAAGACTGTTAAGCCGCTGCTGCCTTATGCAGATGCTCTTTTTATTACCCGGGGCGTATTACGTTCCTCGGTAGACCCGGGCAACACCCTGCCGGTTATTCTCAGGGTTTCCGGCGGCACCAGTGTGGTGGGGAAGGACCTGGCAAATGAAGGCCTTACCACCTCTATGGAAGAAGCTATCCGCCTTAATGCTTCCGCGGTGGGTATTTCTATCTTTGTCGGCACGGATTTTGAGAGGGAATCTTTATTAAACCTGTCCAGACTTGTTGATGAAGGGGAAAGGTACGGCATACCGGTAATGGCCGTTACCGCAGTGGGTAAAGAGCTTGAAAAACGGGACGCTCGCTACCTGGCTCTGGCTTCCCGCATCGCTGCCGAGTTGGGAGCCAGGGTGGTGAAGACTTATTGGTGCGAGAATTTTGACAAGGTATCGGGAGGTTGCCCTGTGCCGGTGGTTATGGCCGGAGGACCCCAGGTTGATACCGAGATGGAGGTCTTCGAGTTTGTCTATGATGGCATGCAGAAGGGGGCTATCGGGATTAACCTGGGCCGGAATGTCTGGAAAAACGATTTTCCGGTGCCGATGATCAAGGCGCTGCGGGCTATTATTCACCAGGAAGCCACTCCCCAGGCAGCCCACCAGATATTCACTACTGAAAAAGAAAATGAAATAAAAAAATAATCTCAACAGTAAAGCGGGTTAGACTGAAGTGTCCCTAAAAGGATTTATAAAGAAT
>JAZFUA010000257.1:0-5006 GCA_036446975.1 Dehalococcoidales bacterium | reverse complement strand
TTCACAGGAGGATGGTATGTCTCTATTACAAGAACTGAAAAAAACTCACCCCAGTGACCGGAACTTGATGGCAGCTTATGGTATTGCTGGCTTAATATCTCTAGTTGGCGCCTTTACTCTGGCGGCTATTCTGGTGGTCATCAGGACTCCGGCGTTTGGTGTTATGAATGGGGAGCTGTATTACCGGATGTTGACCGGACACACCATCCTCGGCTTCATTTACTGGTTCGCTTTTATTCAGGGCGCTCTGATGATAGCCGGGGCTACCGCCTTGCGCTCCGGAAGACGGCTATGGAGCCTCAAGCTGGGCTGGTTTGCCTTTGCCTTTACCTCCACAGGCCTGGTTATCAATATGATTGGAGTTTTTACCGGGGCGGCTGTATTGTATACTGCCTTCCCACCCCTGGCCGAGACCTTCCCGACAACCCCCTTTATTTATTTAGGCTATCTTTTCGCGGCTGCCGGCGCTTTCCTGATTGCTTTTAATTTCTTTGGCACAGTTTTCACCTGGGTGGAGAAGAAAGGTTCTATAGAAAGCTGGAAGAAAATGCTAAGCGAAATACACATCAGCACTTTTTCGGCTATTTGTTCTATCCCGCTACTTGCCTCCATAGCCCTGGTGGCTTTTTTCTTATATATTCCCGCCTTATCGGTGTCAATGGGCTGGGTGGCCGCTGATTCTGTGTACCCGATGAACTTCAGGTTAACCTATCACGTAATGTTCCATATCATCCACTACATCCCGGCAATGGCCATGATTGCGGCTGCCTATGTGCTGGTAGAGCTTACTACCGGCGCTACATCTGTATACAGTAAAACAGTAGCTAAAGCCCTGTTCCTGATGTACCCGGCGGTGGTTCCGCCAACATTCCTGTATCACCTGATGGCCGACCCCAGCATTCCGGAAAGCACCAAGATTATCGGCTCGGCGCTTTCCTTACTGGTATGGATACCTTCCCTCCTTCATATGTTCATTATCACCGGGATGATGGAAGCTAAAATGAGGTCAGCCGGGCACAGTCTTTTCGGTTGGATAAAACATCTGCCCTGGAAGAACCCGGCATTTGCCTCCTTATTTAGTGGGATGATTACCTTTGGTATTGCCGGCAGTCTGACCTCAGTTCTTTTACAGGAGCAGACAGCCTCCCTTCTCCACGGCACCTTCGCCGTACCGGCCTATATTCATCCCATGGTAGTCGGTGCCGCCAGTCTGATTTATATGGGTATTATTTATTACGGAGTTAGCATCTTTATGCGGCGTCAGATCTGGGGGCTGGCCATTGCCCGTATACAGCCTTATCTGCTAACTGTGGCCCTGATTATCTTCGCCTGGGCTGGTACCCTGGCAGGCTATGCCGGAGTACCCCGGCGTACCGCGGAGATAAGCTATGGTGGCCTGTCTCCCCAGTCCTGGGAAGTACTCATGAATGTGACCCTGGGAGTCGGGGGTAGCCTGACCTTGATTGCAGGTGTTCTTTTCTTCGTGGTTATCGGGATGACTATGTTCGCAGGCAAGAAGCTGGTTACTGCCGATGTAGCCGATGAACTGAGCGTACTCGAAGTGAAGGTAAAACGGGAGTTCAAGTATACACCAACCGCCCTGATACCCGGTTTTATCTTCGTTATAATAGTGCTGACTTTTACTGCCGCTGCCCTGGGAATGATTGGTAACTGGCCCATTATGTTCGGCTAATGGTGCGTTATCACTAACAAATTATTGAGAATAAACCATGAGTAACGAGAGGAAGTACAATTATGACTGAGACTACTGCAAAAGCTAAAAATGAAGCTGCCTCCCAGCCTGCTGCTAAGGGGACGGGCTTCCTTTTCTGGGGTTGGGTAGTCGTAACCGTAATAAACCTGGGCATGGTTACCACTTCCCTGATATTATTCGCTCCTTAGGAGGACAAGCTCTGAAGGAAAACGTTGTTACGCAAACCGATTCGCTGGCCCGAATTACCCCGGGTGTTCAGGAAACAGCATCGTTTGGTCATTACCTGAGTCGCCTAATCATAAGCCTGCGGACTACCCTGTCTGCCTACCTGGCGCTGCTGAAAGTGCGTTCCGCCGTCCTGAACTCTGTTTCTGCGCTAATGGGAGCTTTTCTGGCATCCGGCGGCGGCATTCCCGGGGATACTATGCTGGTACTGGCCTCATCCGTTGGCCTGGCGGCCGCCGGTTCAGGAGCTGTAAATTCTTACCTGGACCGGGACATCGACAGAATAATGCAGCGCACATCTCACAGGCCGTTGCCAATCGGGGCAATTAAACCGGCGGAAAAGGCCCTCTACGTTGGAATTTCTCTGATTGGGATCGGCCTGTTTATCAGCGCCCTCTGGCTCAGCCTGCCGGCTACCCTGTTCATCGCCCTGGGAGCAGCCATTTACATCTTCATTTACACTCTTTGGCTGAAAAGAAAAACACCCTGGAGCGTGGTAGTCGGAGGTCTGGCGGGTAGCTGCGCATTGCTGGCCGGCTGGTTCGCAATAACCTCTGAATTTGGTCCGGCCCCCCTGTTTTTCAGTGTCTTTATCTTCCTCTGGACGCCCGGGCACTTCTGGGGTTTAGCCATCAAGACTAAAGAGGACAGTGAGCGAGCTAATATACCAACTCTGCCTACCGTTTATGGAGAGAGAACAGCTTCCAAATGGGTGGCATTATCCAACCTGGCCTTGCTTCTTTTCTCTATTATCCCTTATGCCCTAGGAATTCTGGGCCAAGCGTATCTCTTCATATCTTTAATCATCGGACTAATCGTGCTTATAGCCAATATTAATTTGTACCTGGCCCCAACGGCCCAAAAGGCCTGGCTGATGTTCAAACTCTCAAGCCCGTATCTAATCATTGTTTTCCTGGCTGCGGCTGTAGACATTCTCTTGATGTAGTTTTGGTTAAGAATGAAACTATAGAGTAGATAGGCAGCTCTGTTTTGGGCCATATGGGAGCCTGGCTGACCTGACTGGCATCCTGACCAGGGCTGCTGAACCCCTCCACCCAATGGTGGCTATTAACCGCCATGTCGTTTCGAGTCCAGCCCGGGCAGCCAGGTTAAAAAGATAGATAAAGCGGAGAATAATCAAACTATAATTTTAAGGTTTGTGTCGGGGACATTGAACTCTTCCCCATTACTATCTTTAATTCTGCATAGAGCTTCCACTCCGGGAATATAAGCAGGAAACCCTTGTACTATACCTTCTCTCCCTACATGTTCCGGTGCATTTTCCAGCACCTTTACTTTATCACCAGGTTTTACTTTTGAACTCATTTCTCCCATACCTCCAAATCATATTAATGTGCTTGGGCTTTTTCTGTCATGGTTAAACTTATGCGGCTATATATTTTTACATAGCTACCTGGATATCGGTGACCTCGGCAGGTGGTTTGGGAGGCCGGGCCAGAAACATAAAGATTGAGGAAACTGCCAGCAGTAAGGTGATTAATGCTAAGGCAGACACATAGCTACCGGTAGTATCGTAAACCCAGCCAAGATAGATGGGGCCCATGATTCCAACGGGCATGGCGATTGCCATAGAAGAGCCCCGGATAGAACCGATAGCCTTCCTGCCGAAATAGCGCCCCACAACCAGGGGGCGTACAATTAAATTTACCGAGAGGGTAGCAAAATAGAGAATAAGGAAAGGATATACCATAGCGGTAGTCTGGTTTAACACGAACAGACCAATCCCGCCAGCTTGCAAGAGAAAAGAGCCTGCCAGAATAAAGCGCAAGTGCTGTTTTCCAGTGCGGTCGGCCAGAAACCCGCTAAAAAACCTTGCCGCAGGGCTGGATAAACTGGCGATTGTTACCATAAATGCTGCCCTGGTCGGGCTCATCCCCATATCAGTAAGCATAGGAATGAAATGTAACATTAGAGAACCCAGTGTAATACCCGGACCAATTTGGGACAGGATTAACAGCCAGTAGGTAGGAGTTCTTATCGCCTGCCTGAAAGTGAATTCTATCTCTTCAATCTCGGCGGCATACTTTACACCCCGTTCTATCAATTGGTCCGTATTCTCTTTCAACTCAGCATCCACCCGGGCGCCATCAGGAAGTAAGCCGTAATATTCAGGTCGGTGGTCCCTGACGAATAGCTTGGTGAGAATTAATCCGATGATTAACCAGACCACTCCACCGACAACACAGGCTATCCGCCAGTCATAACTGGTAATGAGCCAGGTAATAATGGGTAAGGCGAAGGCCCCGGAGATCATCATCCTGGCACCCAGGGCAACCCCTCTTTTCTTGACAAACCAGTTGGTGATGGCAGTGTTCATCGGTATGCCTGAAGAAGCGGTAAACCCAAATCCCATCATTATTCCCCAGACCAGATAGAATCCCCACTGGGAATTAACATAGTTCATCAGTATCAGGCCAAGACCGAAAAGAAGAACCCCGGAATAAATCACTCGTCTGGGCCCGATTCTATCAGCCAGCCAGCCGACCAGTATGCCTTCAAAACTTCCGCCCAGACGGCCGATACTGCTGACAACAGATGTGGCTGCCCGGTTCATACCCAGTTCAGCAGACAGGGGTATAAACAGGGCAGATAATCCGTACATCCGGTAGCCAGCTCCCCAAAAACTTAGAAAGCTGCCCGTGGCAACTAAACCCCAACCAATGAATATCCTGGGGAACCTTGGTCTCTTAATCAAAAGGACACTCTTTCTTGAGATAGCCCTGGTGCAGTGACATTAAAAACCCCCGTCATTACGATTGTTAATCTTGCTTGAACTTGAATCTTATTCTTTCCCTGGTAGTTGGTTAATTAACCATTTGTACTGGTCTTCAGCTTCACCGAATGAGCTTGTAATTATATTGTTACAAAAAAATTTTTGTTGTAGCGTAAGAAATGTCCGGTAAAATTTACTGATACTCTATAAGATTATACCTTTGAATATAAAAGATATTAATTAAAGCGTTAGCTGCCGGAGGTTTTTACCCTCCGGCAGCTAATTATCTGTTCACTGGTTCATATATATGGTGTCGAGTTTGCTTATTGCCCC
>JAZFUA010000256.1:0-11361 GCA_036446975.1 Dehalococcoidales bacterium | reverse complement strand
AATAATTATAACGGGTACTCTGTCAATCAGATAGAAACAATGATGATGAAGTACTTTACTTCTTATACTGTTGAAGAGAAAACGGATGAGGAAGATATGCTAGCCTGGGCACCTCTAATTGAAAACGAGGCTGCCGGTGTACAAGAAACAATTCTGGTCCTTCCCGTGCCGAAGGATACTTCTCAGCTGCATAAATTTATGCATAAGGTAGAAAAAACCCTCAAGGCTAACATTCTGGAGGTAGTGGGTTCCTGGGAAGAGGTTCGGATTAGACTTACTCCACTCACGCCGTCATCTCAGGCTTTAATGTTGATTCACCTGGCTATGATGCCGGAAGTGGAGGAGGTGGCAGAAAAGATATCAGTGAAAACCAGTGGTCTTGGTTTTTTCGGAAAAGCCAAACCGGAGCCGCTCCAGGAACTACTGGTGACACTTTCGGCAGCCGGTCAGCCTTCACCAACAGCCAATTACGGGAACCAGCGTCTGGAAACATCTGAATTTCAGTCGCAGGGGGTTGCGGCAATGGTAAACTAACCGGTCCCAACAATTACCCGCCGTACCAGAGGAAAAAACGAGGGGTTATATCATGCGGCAAATTGAAATGTTAACCAAAGATGAGGTAGCTATCTGGACCTGGCTGGTCAGCAAAGGAATTGCGAATGCCCTGTCCGGTCTCTCGGAAATGGTAGGTCAAAAATTCAGCCTTACTTCTCTGGGCATCAGGCAACTCCCGGCCAAAAAGGCGGCTACTTTACTGGGCGAGCCTGAAAACGAGGTTGTGGGGATTTGCCAGGAAATACGCGGGGACGCCACCGGATATCTGATACTAATTCACGAGCCGCAGATAGCCTTTGAACTGGTTGACATCCAGATGGGACTGCCCTTCGGTTCCACACAATATTTGAAGGGAATCGAAAGATCCACTCTGGAAGAAATAGGTAATGTAACCGGCTCATTTTTCCTTAACTCCCTGGCTGACAGCACTGGACTGTCCTTCCTGCCATCACCACCCATTGTAATGACCGATATGGCCGGGGCAATATTGGATATAACCCTGTCCCAGATAATGCAAGAGCAGGATAATGTCCTTTGCATCAAGACAACTTTTGGTACGGCCGGAAGGCAGATGCAGGGAGTGTTCCTGGTTATGCCGACACTCGACTTCCTGGGAGTCCTGCTACAGCAGTATAAAAAGGATGATTTCGGTTTATAACCCCTAATCGTCACACTTAATCATCATGTTCATTGGTTGGGAATACTGTTACACAGATGAGTTCCAGATTGTATTCAGATTTACAGGGGCATAGAGATTGAGAAGCACCAATAAAAAAGAATCAATGATGATGGACGAACTTATCAGACTGCGCCAGCGGGTTGCCGAGATAGAACAGTCTGAAGCCCTGCGAATACGTGTGGAGAAAGTCCTGGAAACAAGCCGCGAGGACTACTGCCTGCTGGCTAATTATGTAGCCGATGTTATCTGGACCATGGACTTGAACCTAAAATTCACCTACTTCAGTCCATCGGTTACAAGTGTGCTGGGATACAGTAACAACGAGGCCATGCACCAGACATTATCGAGGATTCTCACCCCGGCTTCTCATGAAATTATCCTGAAAACCCTGGCCGAAGAACTGGCTGAAGAAAATATCGGTCATAATAATACGTCAAAAGTATGGACACTGGAACTGGAGAATGTATGCAAAGACAACTCCGTACTCTGGACGGAAACAAAAATGAGCTTCGTGCGGGATATGCATGAAAAAGCCATCGGATTTATCGGTATCAGCCGTGATATTACAGAACGCAGAAGAATAGAAAGGCAACTGCAGCAGACCCAATTGCTAGCTTCACTAGGTGAAATGACCGCAGGTATTGCCCATGAAGTGAATAATCCCCTGGGCGGCATTTTACTCTACTCAGAACTGCTGATAAAAAGTAACGCTTCCCATCAGATAAAGAAAGACTTAATGGTAATACATGGCGAAGCAAAGCGGGCTGCCCTGATAATGACCGATCTCCTGCAATTTTGCCTCGGGAGCACTCCGGAGATGAAGCGCTTCAACCTGCACTGGCTTATTAATAAGGTCCAAAAGATGAGGCAGTATGCCCTGAGTGTTCACAACATTAGCGTCTCTACCAATCTGCACAAAACCGCAATATACGTAAACGGTGATATTTCCCAGTTAAGACATGTAATCATGCACCTTATGTTGAATGCTGAAGAGGCACTACGGAACCAGAACGGTGGAAACATTGTAATCACTACCCAGAAGTACGGAGAGTGGATCAGGCTGTTCATTGCAGATAACGGACCTGGCATTGCCGAAGAGAATCTGAAGCGCGTATTTCATCCCTTTTTTACCACCAAACAGGTGGGAGAAGGGGGTACCGGCTTCGGGTTGAGCACCTGTCACGGTATCATAACTTCCCACGGCGGGTTGATATATGCGGAAAATAACAGGATGGGCGGAGCCAGCTTTGTTGTAGAACTGCCATTGGCTTGAAGAGTCACCCGGTTTCTACCATGGAACCATTCCAGACCAAGTCAATAACGGGTAGCTAAAGTTCTATAGTCAAGGAGTTTTATAAAATGTTAACGGTTTTGGTCTCTATCCTTATGTTTTATTTATCCTTCCAGATATATGCTGATGCCGGACAGATAAAGGAGGCATCATAAATGTCGAACGATATTCTGCCGGTTATAGAACAGGTATCCAGTCCGAAAAATGCTCGTCAAGAGCCAGTGTTAACCGATAGCCCCCGTTCAATCAAGAGCACAAACCTGACAAAAAACGATATGGCTGTCTGGACATGGATGGTCAGTAAGGGGATTGTCAATGCTCTGTCCGGACTATCGGAGATGACAGGGCATAAGATAAATGTAAATTCCTTGGATTTAAGATGGCTGCCGGCCAGAGAGGCGGCCGTTATCCTGGGAGGAAACGAGTCCCCCGCTATAGGAATACATCTTTCAGTTAACGGAGACGCAAACGGGCACCTGCTACTGATGTATGACCCCGGGGTAGCCTACAAATTAATAGACCTTCAGCTTGATTTGGAACCCGGGTCCACCCAGGAATTGGGAGAGATGGAACGCTTCGCCCTTGAAGATATCGGCAATATCACCGGCACTTATTTTCTAAATACTCTGGCTGATAGCGCCAACATGGTACTTATGCCGTCACCCCCTGAGGTGTTGATTGATACGGTAGAAGCGATTATGAGCGTTCCCCTGGGATTTATTTTAGAAAAACAGGAGAGTGCTCTGATAGTAAAAGCAACTTTCAGTGCTGACGAGCGCCGAATAGACGGAACCTTTATGGTTCTGCCAACAACGGATTTTATTACCAATATCCTTACGAGCGCCAAAAGTTCAGATAATCCTGTAGGGAAAATTAATTTAACGACTGGATAGGAGAGCAAGGCATGGCTAAGATTCTTGTTGTAGATGATTCTGCTCTAATAAGGCTGAAATGCTCAAAGCTGCTGAACGGTAATGGTTATGAGGTGATTGAGGCAAAAAACGGCATCGAGGCAGTCGAAAAATACAAGGAATGTAAGCCGGACGGCGTACTTCTGGATATAATTATGCCTGAAATGCATGGTATAGCCGCCCTGCGTGAGATAAGAAAGATTGATCCCGTAGCAAAGGTAGCCATGCTTACCGCTATGGGGCAGCGTAATATGGTAATGGGAGCCTTGAAGGAAGGGGCAAGAGATTTCGTGGTGAAACCCTTTAGGGAAGGCAGAGTACTGGACACGGTACAGAAACTACTTGGGAATATGCATCTGGATTCGTCCTAATAGCTTCGGTTTAACCCTGTTAGTCACAGGCCGTTTAAGGAGAGGCAGCATTTCCACAAATATCTTTATGAATATAGTGTATACTTTATCCACTGGTTCTTCTGCCAGCATTCAAACTATGAGCTACAGGGATAAATCATAACCTCCGGGCAACACCAGCACTCGACCTTCTGAGATTAAAAAGGTTATTTACTCAGTCCACGTTTCCAATCTGTTTAGACCTTACTGGCTGCATAATCCCGTGCGACAATAAGATTGTTAAACAGAGAGGAGTTTTCTTGAATACGAGTCATGCGAAATCCCATCAATCAGACAAGGGAAACCGGTCTGTCGATTGGAATTCCTTACGCCTGCTATCTCTGCTGACGGTGCCAGCCGTGATTATGGCTGCGGTATTGTTCCTCTGGCCTGAAGTATTATGGGTTGCCGAAATACCCTATACCGCCATAGGGATCCTCGGGTCGTTTGTTGCCATAATACTTTCCATATTCATTATTGCCCGCTACCGCGATAAACCGGGAGTCCTCTATATCAGCGCCGGGCTGATGGCCATCGGAGTCATTGATGGGCTCCAATCCGTTTCGCCACCCGGCTCATCCCTGTTTGTCTGGCTGCATACCTTTGCAGGGATATACGGTAGTTTATTTTTTATTTTATACGTACTCAGTCAGATGAAATTCGTGCCTATCTCTCCCATTCAAGCCACTGCTAAAAATATCGGTCTGCTATTAGCGGGCGTTACATTTGTAGCTACTCTCTCAGGAATTCTCTTGATGGTTTTCGCACCCATTTTACCTGCTATGGTGGAAGGTGCCCGCTTCACAAATCTAGCCTGGATAATAAATACCATCCCGGTAGGATTGTTCCTTTTTTCGGGTATTTATCTCTTCTGCCGTTACCGGATAACCTGGAACCGGGAACTGTTCCTTTTCACCTCCATAGTAATTTTTCTTTTCCAGGCCAGCGAAGTCTTCTACTTTGCCACTCTATGGGGTATTATCTGGTGGTTCTGGCTGGCTTTAAGACTCGTCGTCTACCTGACTGTCTTGAGTTATGTTCTTAAAGAGTACATACAGACAAGCAATCATCTTTCCCTGGAAATAATTGAACGGAAGAAAGTGGAAGAAGCTTTGAGGGAGTCTGATAACAACTGGCGCAATTCTTTTAATTCGCTGGAAGAAGTTATGCTGATAATTAACAGTGATTATAGTATATCCAATATTAATAATGCCGGCTCCGCTTTCATAGATAAAGAAGAAGAAGAAATATTAAACAGAAAATGCCACCTGGTACTGTACGCTCGGGACGAACCTTGCCAGAACTGTCCTTTTCAGCAAACGCTGAAGAGCCGCCAGGTCACTTCTATCCAGCAATTTGATGAAGTATTCAAACGGCACTTTAACATTAAAACCTCTCCTATATTTAATGAAAAAGGAGAGATAGTAAAGTTTGTATATCTCATCATTGATATCACAGGGCGCATTAAGACAGAGGAAAAGGAAAAAATGCTTCAACGGGAGCTTAATCTCACCAGCCGCTTAGCCTCAATCGGTGAAATAGCTGCTGGCATTGCCCATGAGATAAATAATCCATTGACCAGCGTTATTGCCTTCGCTCAGATGCTGACGAAACTGGATGTGTCAGAAGAAATAAAGGAGGCGGTAGATGTAATTAATGATGGTGCCGGTCGGATAGCCGGAATAGTGGAAAAACTGCATACCTTTGCCAGGCGGCAGAGACCGGAGAAAGAATATGCGGATATTAACTCAATAATATCCAGTGTCATTCAGATGCGCTCTTACGAGATGCGCAATAATAATATCGAAGTTAGGACCAGGTTGAGCTCAGATGTGCTCCGAACGATGGCTAACATCGGCCAGATACAGCAAGTTTTTCTCAATATCATCATCAACGCGGAACAGGCGATGAGCCAGAGCCAGAAGAACGGGGAACTACTTATCAGCACCACCAGAATTGATAATGAGATAAGGATATCCATTACCGATAATGGACCCGGAATAAGCGCCGATAATTTGGACAAGCTATTTGACCCGTTTTTCACCACCAAGGACGTCGACGGAGGGACAGGACTGGGGTTAAGTATCTCTTACGGCATTATCAAGGAGCACGGTGGTTCTATTTACGCCAACAGTGTTCCGGGCGACGGAGCTACTTTTACAATTGACCTGCCGATTGTACCTAAACAGGAACAGACGAAGACTTTGGAACTGGAGAGTGGAAACCCGGAACAAATCAAGGAAGCAAAAATAATGGTCATTGATGACGAACCGCACATCCGGCGGGCACTGGAAAGGCTGCTAACCCAGGAGGGTCACAAAGTAACAACAATGTCCAACGCCCAGACAGCCTTGGAGAAATTAAAAAAGAATAAATTTGACCTCATACTTCTGGATATTAAAATGCCGGGGATGAACGGTATAACATTCTATAAGAAAATGAAGGAAATAGCTCCGGCTCTGCAGAACAAGGTGGTATGCATTACCGGAGATATTATCAGTCCTGAAAACAAAGCGTTTTTAAATGCGACCGGTATCCCCTGCATTACCAAACCTTTTGGTATAGAGGTACTGATGAAACAAGTAAAATCAGTTATCGGAGGGAGAGAAGCAAATGCGTAAATCAAGAATCCTTATCGTGGATGATGACATAGGGGTGGTGAAAGCACTCAGAGCCAATCTGCAGAAAGATAACGACTTCGAGACTCTCACAGCTATGAACGGAGCCGAGGCTCTTCAGGTAATTGAGAGGGAATTTCTGGACCTGGTAATCCTTGATATCATGATGCCCAGGATAGACGGTTTTGAAGTTTGCCGGCAGGTCCGCGAGTGGTCCCAGATACCTATATTAATGCTGAGCGCTTGCCACGATGTGAAAGAAAAAGCCAGGTGCCTTGATAGTGGGGCAGATGACTATATGACCAAGCCTTTTGGCATTAATGAACTGATTGCCCGCGTTAGAGCGATTTTAAGGCGTACTAAGGACCTCGGAACCGTACTCATCAGGCCCAGTTTCACCAGCGGCAACCTTAAAATAAACTTCGCCGGTCGGCAGGTAAATATCGGCGAAAATGAAGTGAAGCTGACACCAACTGAATACAATCTGTTGCAAACTCTGGTACTGGATGCCGGCAAAGTCTTTTCCCACGCAATGCTGTTAGGCAAAGTCTGGGGGCCGGAATATGCCGAGGAAAGAGAATACTTGAGGGTTTTCATTGGACGCATCCGGAAGAAAATCGAGGAAGACCCATACCAACCCAAGCATATAATCACCATACCCGGTGTGGGTTATAAGTTCCAGGATAACACCGCATAATACATACTGATATTACTTAATCCCCAGAAGGGCACTGTTCGGTGTCCTTCTTTTTTTGTGGAAAAATAATCGTTATAGTAATTTCTTCTTCTCATAACCCATACCCGTCCCAACATCCAGCGCCCTTCTTCTGCGACTCGTGACACAAGCCGTTTCTATCTCCAGTCATTTCACTTACTTCATCATTAATCACCGCCCCCATAATATTAGCCCATTTATGACCCATTATTGACCCTGAAAAGGGGTGCTTAATCGGGCTGGCAGGGTTATACTGATGATACGGAGAAGTTCAAAACAGTGACACTCAAGAGACAGCTAAAAGAGCTCCGGGGAGTAAAAACATGAGTCGGATGTTTCATCCCTTATCCGCAGGGGTCACTACAAAAGGCCGGCAAGGACAACAGAAGCAGACTATCGAGCCAGAACGAAGGGGGCAGCATAATGAAAAGACTGATAATTGGTCTGTTTATCGGTATGGTTGTGATGGGGATACTTGTCCTCGGTCCATTGTCTCCAACTCCCGCTAACGGGCAGGCCGGAGAGCCCGAAAACTTTCTGTTTCAAACTCAGACAAAGATTACGGAGGCGTTTAGAGATTCCCTAATCGCACCTCTACAAAAAGCGGGGGAAGAGATCAGCGACAATGATACGCAGCAATTCTACCAGCTACTGATGAGCGAGTACCGATTGGATGAGACACCAGTCACGGTATCAGACGCTGAAGAATTCAGCCTGAGCGAACTGATACCTGACATCAAACACATCAACAGGACCGCCCTCAGTTTACCACTCAGTGAAGCAGGAAAGAATATTAAGGATAAAGAAATAGCTCGGTTTTACTATGATCTGCTTAAGCGTTCAGGATGGGAAATTACTCCTGATTAGGTGAAAGGCTGACAAATGAAATACCTGCTGGTTTTATTCAGCGGACTGGAAATCTCTGACGGTATATTGACCGATTTCTTCGTAAGGAGCGGCCTGGTTAGAGAAGGCAATCCTTTTATCGAGCCGCTACTACGGGA
Organism: Dehalococcoidales bacterium; assembly: GCA_036446975.1. Taxonomy (GTDB): domain Bacteria; phylum Chloroflexota; class Dehalococcoidia; order Dehalococcoidales; family UBA2162; genus JAZFUA01. Next base: position 3,199 of record JAZFUA010000256.1, on the reverse strand, counting down.
CGGCAATTTCCTGCTGTTTAAGATTACCGGCGTTGCTGTCTGCAGCCTTATTCTGTGGGCTTTATATAAACATTTCTCCAGGGCAGCTCTAATAACAGTGTCAAGCATCAGCGCCTTCTACGCGATGGTAATAATCTGGAACTTGAACGTAATTCTTGGGCTGTAACGCTACCTTACCAGGAACGGACCGCCTACGATTTCACAGTGTTCAATTTCCTTTTGATGAAAGCCACCAGATCTTTAGTGTCAAATGGTTTTATCAGGTAACTTTCCGCCCCTGAAACCAGCGCCTTGTTCAGCAAGTCCGCTTCCGACTGGCCTGGTATCATCAGGACAGGAACCCGGCAGTGTTGCCTCAGGTACTGTAGGACTTGAAGACCGTTAAACTGAGGCATAATAGTGTCCAGGATAATCAGGTCAGGCATCTCCTCTTTCACCCTGTTTAACCCGGCCAGCCCATTAAAGGCGGTGACAACCTCCATGCCCTCTTCCTGCAGAACTTTCGTAACTGTCTGGACAAGGGAAACGTCGTCATCGATAATAAGAATTCGGGGTCTGCCGTTATTCTCCTGTTCTCTCGCGGCCGGCACGTTTTCAGCTTGAAGCAGGCATTGCGCCTGCCTGGATAGATCATCTGCCTGAACCGGCTTGTTTAAGAAGCCAAGTTTGCTTGCCAGACTACCCAGTAACCTGTTCTTTTTACCTGCTGTCGTTTTCCGCTTTGCATAAGCCAGTTTATTTTTTTCATAAGCCTCACCTTTATCGGTTAGAAACAGTACCGGTATCCCGTCAGTGTCTGGATTGTTTTGCAGTCTGTGATAGACCTGATAACCGTCCATTCTCGGCATGACGGTGTCCAAGATAATCAGGTCAGGCGTCCGCTCTTCTGTTTTTTTCAATCCTTCAATACCATCAAACGCCGATGCCACATCATAACCTGATTTCTGGAGCACACGTTCAATAAACCAGACCTCAGAATGGCGGTCATCAATAATCAGAATATGAGAGATCATATCCATATTTCCCCTGTTTTACTAATGTTTTCAGCCGCCGCCGGCCGGTTTACGACTGCGCCTGGCTTGAACTATTCTCACGGTGGCGGTGTTTTTCCCGGCTTCTGATAAGCCTGAAAGGTCGGGTTAACCGACCTAACAGCCCTTTCTCTGCTCTTTCTATTGCTATCATTGCCTCTTTCGTGCTCTGTTGGGCCAGTTCGACTGCTTCTTCAGCCCGGCTTACCACTTTATCCAGGGCTCTGGTCAGGATATCGGCGGTCTCTCTGGCTGAGTTTACGGCTTGCTCAGCCCTGTTTTCCGCTTCCTGTGCTTTCTTCCCGGCTTCCTCTACCATCTCCCGGGCTGCCATATGTATCCTTTCAGTCCTTTGCATCGCCTCCTGAGAAGCTTCAAACGATTCCCTGGTAGTTTCTTTAGTCGCTTTGGCAACATTTTCTGCCTGGCTGACCACTCTTTCGAAGACTGATGTTAGAAAATCAGTATTCATCCTGGCTGATTCACTTAGTTTTTCAGCCCGCTCAATAGCCTCCAGTGAAGCTTTTTTAGAATCTTCGGCAATCTTTTTGGCTGACTTAGCCACTTCCTCGGCCCTGTTGGCCACTTTCACTAAGGCGCTGGTCAAAACCAGAGATGCCGCCCTGGCAGACTCATCAGCTTGTTCAGCTTTATTTACAGCCTCCGCCGATACCAGTTTTGACTCGTCAGCCACTTTCCTGGCAGACCTGGTTGCTTCTATGGTAGTTTCCTGTACCAGTTCACCCAGCTTTTCCGCCCTGGCGGCTGCTTCTTTAAATATATCCAGACCATGCAGTACCAATGTTGCTACCTTTACATTATTTATTTATAGAGCTTTCCTGAATTATGTTGTGGTACAATACCGGAATTTATATAAGTCAGAGCATCTCTATTAACGGAATCCCCTGAATCTTAACTGTCCATAAATCCACGATTCTATTTACCTGATGAGTGCTTTACTCTTCTTTTTAGCGAGGGGCACATGCTTCTGGTCCATATTTGACAGGTATTGCTGGTGGCCGCACTGAAGGCAACGAGCATACCAGTTGCCTAACTCCCTTTCAATATACACATCGCCTCTGCATTTCGGGCAACTTTTTAACTTCCATCTAGTCATAATTATCCTCCCTGTTCTGATTATTCCAATCTGGCCACCTGATTGTTCCGGAAAACAGGGTTTGGCTATCAAACTATTTCCAGCCCGGCGGCCGTATTGCCAGGTCTAAGTGCTTATCTCATACCCCACCATCATTTCGAGCCTAGCTTCCAGAAGGGCCTTCTTGCCGGCGGGAGTTATGCGATAATTCTTTGAGGACCCATACTCAAGGTATCCCTGTTCAACAAGATAGTGACATATGTAACGGAGAGCTGTACCCCGCACATCAGTAACACCATAAAGTTGCTTGATAGTACACTCTTCCGTTTCCTTGATGGTTGATAATATTGCTACATAAGACGGGAACAATTATCTACTCTTTTCAGTCTGGGTACTACCGCATATCTGAATCTGAAGACCGAGTTTCTGAATAAATCAAGTATGATGGTCCTCAAGGTTGGTCCATTCCCAGTCAAGGCTACTATCGGTGGAGCATAATAATTCAGAAAACCCACTCTAAATTTTGCCAGAGTTCCCTCACCGGTCAGTTTATTAAAAGCAGCTGATACCATCCCGGCATCGACATTTCCCAATCTGCTCACCATCTGCCAGACAGTTACCGGTTTACCATCACAGGTAATGGAGTTCATCAGTTTATCCAAATATACCTGCTGAGGATCTGCAGGTTCATTATTCATAGGGATACCTGAAACATTCCCTTGAGCAGGAGTAGTGGTACTCATTATTATCCTCCCTATTATCCAGACTGCCGAACCATCAGCTATATATCTTTAATATCTCAAATATCAATGGTATTAATAAGGTCTAACAGGACAATAAGCAGGCACTAGCTAGTTCATTTTTTGTTTCGTCAAGGGACACAAAATTGACACCGTCCGGAGCAAAAAATGAAACTGGTATTTGCAATTATTTAGAGTATTGGAGCGGAGGTGGCACTAAATGGCGGCGGGACAGCCCGATATTATTCACAGAGGAAACCCTCACCTGAAACCTTGCCCGATTGGGTCAATATATTGACCTTCAAGCATCTTACGAAGTGAACTGGCGAAAT
>JAZFUA010000255.1:0-5891 GCA_036446975.1 Dehalococcoidales bacterium | reverse complement strand
TTTCATCATATTGAGCAGTCTCGGCACAGTCCATGTATTTGGCTTCGAATTCCTCTGGAGTCTGTGGATTTTGAGGTTCGCCCTTGGGATGGTCAACCCTGCAGTTGTATTTATTACCGTCATTCATTGTTAGTATTATTTCTTGATAGCCGAAGACGCTATCGAGACGGTCCTGCTCCTCAACAACGAATTTTACTTTCCCCATTAACCTTCTGGTATCAGGGTCTTTAACGCTTTCGTCTGTGAAATCGCTTATCTTTGGTTTCCCTTTTATGAGCGCTCTGGATAGGCAATATGCCAGGCTGAATCTTCCTTCCACACCTGTTTGCGGTTCAGGACGGGAACTTTCTCGACCTAAGATAGAAGGTACGTGAAATTCTATCCCCGCTATTTGTTGCCAGTCTATCGAATATTTTTGCCTGAGATGCAAACCCGCATCCACACCGAAATGGCTGATATGAGCGCACGGATATGCTTTGAACATTAATCCCGGCTTGATAATGTTCCATGGATTACCAAGAGCCCCAAGATTTTCCTCCATTATTTCCTGGGTAACGGGCTCTGCAGTACCGGTGTACGCGTTGTAGAAACCCCCGGGAATCTCAATTATCCCATCCCGACCGGTGTACCCCTTTTGAGCCAATATACCAGCTTCTACTCCATTTCTGGCGGCATTACCGGCGTGTAAATGTCCGGCCATTGTGCCGAAATTCCGTATCAGGCCGCTGGCCAAGGATGCCGCAATACCAAATGCCATAACGGTCTGGTTTTCATCCAGATTTAAAACTTTAGCTACTGAGGCTGTTGCGCCCATGACTCCTAAGACACCCGTCCACTCCCAGCCCCTTGAGCCTACGTAGCTTTCCTTTGTTAACAGTCCTATCTGACCATAAGCTTCAACCCCCAGACAATATGCCGCTATCAGGTCTCTGCCTGAAATCTGAAGTTTCTCTGCAACTGCCAGCGCCGCCGGCAGAACTCCCGTGGTAGGATGGGCTAGCCCGGCATCGGGAAAGTCCAGACAATCGTCATAATCCAGAACGTGTCCGGCACTGCCGTTTGCCAGGGCAGCCAGAGAACAGCTAGCACTGTATCTTCCTCCGATAACCGTAGCTTCGGGAACTGATTGATTTTCGCTGACCATTTCGCTAATTATCATACTGGAAGGATTTTGACTGCCGGCCATTGCCACTCCAATGAAATCAAGTATGGCGAATTTGGCTGCTGTAACAACTTCAACAGGCAAGTCACCGTAATTAGTTCCCGTAATGAATTGGGATAGTTTTTCAGTAAACATTTTGTCCTCCCAGAGTTTCTTAAGTCAGGCGAAAGCCCTGAATTGTCCCGCCATTAACAAGATAAAATAAACATATTTCTGTAATGTCCTATTGCCAAGATTACTTAAAAAATATGTTCAAATCTAGTTATTACTAGTAATCAGATCGCGGCCCTGCCTGTTCGGGCCAATGTATTACCATTTCGTCACTCTCATAGCCTTGATCGACAAAAATCATTCTTTTCAGGTCTTCCTCGGATACAAGGTTCTTGAGAGCTTTTTCAGTATGTTTGGGCGATTGATTGATTGTTACTATCAGGAAAGGCCTGGTGACCTTCAGAATCCGCCAAGGACCGTGGACGAATTCGGCTGGCAAGCATATAATAGTGGACTGAGTGATAATATGCTTTTCCATCTCCGGTCCCATATGCATCTCTACCTCAGCTCCAAGGTCATAAGGATTATCCGGGTCAGTCCCCAGGTGAATAAAAATCTCAGGATACTTATGCGTATGCGGACCATGATAAATTTCGCCCCAAGCTTTTGTACCATACGCGCCATATGGTTTGTCACCTACCCAGAAAATCTGGTATTCATTACACCCTTCAAAAGTCATGCCGTCCAAAAAACCGATAGCCGCATAAGGTCGCCGCGCCTGGATTTCAGGATCTACTCCTGATATGAATAAGTGGCCGTATTTGTTTTCAGCCATTTTTTACTTCCCGTTATATATTCGTGAAAAGATTCCATATTCGTTAGACCTTCTATCAAATTATGTGGCTTTATAAAAACTAATTCCAGCATGACTAGATTACTTGCTTATTTGGATTGTTTCATTACCTAATTTTGAAGTATTGTGGTCACTCCATGATTTATAGGATGCAAATATGATAAGTGAGATTAAGGCATAAAAGACTCATGAATTACGACTCTATATACTGATAGATGAAGCACATTCTAGTTACCCCTGGTCCTGGCCACTATGATATTTTCCCCGCTTAAGCTTCTAACTTCGTCTGAGACCAGGAAGAGTATCGTGTTCGCAATTTCTTCAGGCTGGGTTAACCGGGACATATCCATTACCGGTGCCTGCTGGTTCGCTTCGGCCATTGCCTTGGTAAACATTTCTTCAATACGCGGAGTAGCCACCCCACCTGGGGTAACACAACTCACCTGTATTCCCAGAGGTGTCACTTCCAGAGCTAGCGCTTTTGTAAAGCCGATTATCCCCGCCTTGGCGGCGGAATAATCAACAGCATTCCTGAGACCGGTCACTCCGGCGGTGGAAGAAATATTTATGATTTTACCACTCCCTCTTTCAATCATGTGGTTTATCACCGCCCGGCTACAATTGCGGGCTCCGTTCAGGTTAATATCGATTATTCTGTCCCAGACCTCTTTTTTTGACTCGGAAAACGGGCCCAGTTTTTCGCGGATAAACTTGCCAACTGAGCCACCGGCCAAATTCACAAGTATATCTATCTGGCCATATCTTTCAAGAACAGCTTTAGCCATAGCTTCGGTCTCATCGGTTTTGGTCATGTCAACCTTAACGGCTGCAGCTTCTCCCCCTCCCGATTTAATTTCATCGGCCACCTGTTCGGCGATTTCAATATCCATATCAGCTATCATCACTTTAGCGTCTTCTTTAGCCAAGAGTTTGGATGTGACTCGCCCGATACCCCCAGCACCACCAACGATAATTGCTACTTTACTTTCAAGTTTCATCTGCTTAACTCCTTATTTACATCAGCATCAAATGATTGCGTTTAGTTTCTTACCACAGGGAACCCGTGTCAACTCACTGCGGTAAGCAGGTCATGGCATTTTCTCAAGATCGGTGGGAAAGATTGCTTTTAGGACTAAGTCTCATTGGGCTATCCTTTACCTGTCTGTACCAGTTTCACCATCAAATTGCCAACTTTACGGGTGTCGAAGTAGGCGAAGGCACTGCCGTTCTTAGGTTTCCCACTGAGAACTACGGGGACCCCCCTATATACCAGCTTGGCTGTCTCCTTCTCAAGGTCATCTACCGTGAAGTCAAGGCTGAAGGCGCCTTCGCCTCTCTTGCTCAAGCACTCCCCGTAGGTAGTCTCTCTTTCTAAAGACTGGGAGAACTCGTACACCACCGAACCCACCAAGGCGGCCCTTGTTCTGGCCCTGACTACAGAACCAGTAATACCATGTACCTTGAAGTCACCAGATAAACTGCTATCAAGCATGACCTCAGGTTTCAGTTCAGCTATGCCTAAGAATTGATAGTACTCCACAGCCTTATCCAAATCCCTGACTGCTACGCCCATACCACGGAATTTCCAGTCACTTACTAGAGGATGTGCTCTGTTGTGCGCCTGCCACGCTTTGTGCCGTTCACCCGCCGGCGGCCGGAACGAGAGCCAGATGGCGCCGTACTTGGCAGTGCCCAGGTAGTTCTCGACAATCTTGCCGCGAGATTCCAGGCTCATAATGTCCTCGCAGCCCTTCTTCAGCAGGTCTTCGGTTTCCTTCTCGGGGTCGGGCAGGTTGAAACAGGTATGGCTGATGCCATCGCCATAGTCCCTGAAGAAGTCATCGTTAAAGCCAGTGCCTTCGGGACGGCCATGAATACACTCGACCACCAGCGAGCCTATCTGGACATTGGCAATTACCCTGCTGATATTAACAGCGTCCGAGGGTGGTCTCCTCGCTCGGATAGAGGGCTTGCCATAGACCGTCATTGTTCTCGGTGCCGGCTCTTCTTCCGGCGAGCCGGGGACGGGATTGGTCGCGTTCAGGCCCAATGGACCTATGTTTACGCCAATACCTATTTGTGGATAGTAAGTAAGAACCTCATCTAAATTCCTGACTACCAGCCCTACATGGTCGAATTCCCAGTCGTTTTTCATTCTGTGTTACCTCCGTTTTTTACTCACATAATTGGAGCTACAGTCCGCTTTTTGTTTATATCTTCTTCTCTTGTCAATCTGAAGGGTATAGTACAATCATTTAGGCACTCACTAGCCGTTCCTTTATAGCTTTTCTTTCCTTTAACAATTCGTATTCACGGTCAACCATCTTGTCATAATTAAAAAATCTTCCCGGAGGAAACCAAACCTTTTGGGTCTTTTCATCCTTCCAACTATGATACTCTTTGAATAATTCTTGTATTTTTTCAAGTTCACTATCCATTTCTTTTAGCCTCTTATCGTCCTGTTAATTCATTACTATCCTCCTCTTTCTCTATTTCAAAAGGTGTAAGTGCAGCATCATAAACGGGAGAGCCACACTTGAAGATAACGGTATATAGGGCAATACAGGCAGGGTAGAATGCCGAGGTCGCACATACCGTTATCTTCTCCCGCCAATTACTATGCCGCCATCAATGCGAATAGTCTGTCCTGTAATGTAGCTAGATGCATCCGAAGCCAGGAACAAGGCAAGGTCTGCGACTTCACTGGACTCGCCATATCTCCCCAGGGGTATGGTTTTTCCACGCTCCTCATAGTCAATCCTGCGGCTGGGGAGACCAGCTTCATTGATACCTTGGACTCCGACGAACCCGAAATCCGTCCTGATCAGACCGGGGGCAATGGCATTGCAGCGAATATTATAAGGGGCTAGCTCCCGAGCCACCCATCCTGTCAAGTGTATAATTCCTATCTTCGTTATGCCGTAAATAGAGAGACTGCCCATCGTGAAGGCTGCTGATGAGGACCAGTTAATTATGCTGCCCCTCTTTTGCTCCATCATTATTTTACCTACTGCCTGACAGCCAAATAAGACACTCCTGAGATTAACATCCAGCCCTTTGTCCCATAGGTCCCGAGTCATATCCATTAGCGGTGCGTTTACAGGCACGCCGGCGACGTTTGCCAGAATGTCAATCGTGCCAAACTCCTGCACCGTCTTCTTGACCAGACTGGCCACCTCGCTCTCTTTGGTGAAATCAGCCGGGACAGCCAGAGAACGCCGGCCCAGCTTTCGGATTTCCTCGGCGGTACCTTCTAAGTCCCAATTTTCCGCTTTGACGATCAAGTCGGAAACAACGACATCAGCCCCGGCATCAGCAAAAGCCAAAGCAGTAGCTCTGCCCATCCCCAATATGCCACCAGCACCTGTTACAAGAGCTACCCTGCCCTCCAATGAAAAACTTGATAGACTCATTTTCTCACCTCCGTATAATTTGCCTTTTACCAGCTCATAGTATTGTTATAGTCAAGGTTAGTTTAGTATTGTAGCATAATAGGTTGAGGGGTGGAAAATGATCTGGGGCAAAGCGATAAAGGAAACCTCCCAACCCAACAAGAACGACCTATGCTCGAGATACCCTTCTCAGGTGCACCCAAACCACTATCCCTATAGTGTATTTAGCCTCACTGAAAACTAGCGGGAGTCGACGAGGTTAAAAACCTGCCTGCGAAGCTTTGGAGCAGTTCTCCCCAGTCGGCAGAATTCAGGGGGCGAACAATAAACCCCCCGTCCATGACTACAATAGGCAGGGGGGTGTAGATTCAAGTGGGGAAGGGGGGACTCGAACCCCCACGCATCACTGCACCAGATCCTAAGTCTGGCCCGTCTGCCAATTCCGGCACTCCCCCCGGCGTCGTTTATCAGCAAATGTTACCAATAAACCAGG
>JAZFUA010000254.1:0-3546 GCA_036446975.1 Dehalococcoidales bacterium | reverse complement strand
TAACGCCAAACCGGTCAGTCAGGTGGGCGAAATAGAAATCGACCAGGCAGTAATCGGTAGCTGCACCAACGGCCGTCTCGGAGACTTGCGGTTGGCTGCCCGGATATTAAAAGGGAAAAAGGTGCACCCCAAAGTGCGCTGTATAGTTCTTCCCGGTACCCAGCAGGTCTACCTTGACGCCTTGACAGAGGGGATAATAGAGACCTTTATCAGGGCCGGGGCGGCCGTCAGCACTCCTACCTGTGGTCCCTGTCTCGGTGGCTATATGGGCGTCTTGGCTGAGGGTGAACGTTGTATCTCCACCACCAACCGTAACTTTGTCGGCCGGATGGGCAGTCCCAAATCGAAAGTCTATCTGGCTAATCCAGCCGTCGCCGCTGCCAGCGCCATCACTGGCCGGATTACCAGCCCGGAAGAAATTATTAGCTAAAGGTGTAGAGTCATTGTCATGGGGAGTTTGAGGTGCTTCGCCCCTCATAGAGAAACCCTCTCTCCCGATGAAATCGGGGGGATAAAGGGGATAGGGTTATAAAAAAACCTGAAAAGGAGTTTACGAAAGATGCTAAAAGGTAAGGTTCATAAATACGGGGCTAATATTGACACGGATGTGATTATACCGGCCAGGTATCTCAATCTGGTCGACCCTGACGAACTGGCGGCCCACTGTATGGAGGATATAGACGCCGAGTTCCTGTCCCGGGTTGAACCCGGCGATATAATGGTGGCAACCACCAACTTCGGCTGCGGTTCTTCCAGGGAGCATGCCCCGATAGCCATAAAAGCAGCCGGCATCTCCTGCATAATAGCCAAGAGCTTTGCTCGTATTTTTTTCCGTAATGCCATAAACATCGGCTTGCCCCTGCTTGAAAGCGAAGATGCGGTTGATAACATCGAGTCCGGTGATGAGGTGGAGGTGGATTTGTCCAGCGGCACTATTAAAAACCTGAAAAGCGGTAAAACATTTACCGCCAAACTTTATCCTGAATTTATGGGCCAGTTAATTGCCGCCGGCGGGCTCATTGAATATACTCGGAAGAGATTAGAGAGGAAATAGTCTAATAATTATGTCATTGCGAGGGCTTCAGCCCGAAGCAATCCGTTCAGGGTGTTAATAACTAATCTTGATTACAGACAGGAGGAGCTAATGCAATTCAATCTGGCAGTATTACCCGGAGATGGTATCGGTCCCGATGTAACCACCGAGGCAGTTAAGGTCCTGCTGGCGGTTGGCGGGAAGTTCGGGCATAAATTTAACCTGCAATATGGAGACATTGGAGGAATCGCTATTGACCAGACAGGAGGAGCCTTGCCGGCGGAGACCCTGAAGATAAGTAAGAGGGCTCAGGCGGTGCTGCTCGGAGCCGTAGGCGGTCCCAAGTGGGACGACCCGCAGGCTAAAACGCGACCTGAAGACGGTCTGCTGGGACTGAGGAAGGCCCTGGGGCTATTTGCTAATCTGCGTCCGGTCAAGGTATTTCCCATGCTGGTTAACTCGACTAACCTGAAACCGGAGGTCATTGACGGGGTTGACTTTGTTTTTATTCGTGAGCTTACCGGTGGCCTTTACTTCGGTAAACCCAAGAAACGCTGGCAGACCTCCCGGGGGAGAAAGGCCGTCGATTCAATGGTTTACTCGGAGCAGGAAATCGAGCGTATTGTCAGGGTTGGCTTTGAACTGGCCCGCACCCGCGCCAAAAAATTGATCTCGGTAGATAAAGCTAACGTGCTGGAGTCATCCCGCCTATGGCGCCAGGTGACTGAAGAAGTGGCTAAAAACTACCCTGATATAGAGCTGGAGCACATGCTGGTTGATTCCTGTGCTATGCGGATTATCCAGAATCCTCGGTATCTCGATGTCCTGGTAACTGAAAATACCTTTGGTGATATTCTGACCGATGAGGCGTCGATGCTGGCCGGTTCCATGGGAATGTTGCCCTCGGCCAGTCTGGCCGGAGTGCCCCGGGCAGGGGTGGCTATTGCCGGCATGTACGAACCTATTCACGGCAGCGCCCCCCGTCATGCCGGAAAGAACGATGCTAATCCGATAGCTATTATCCTCAGTGTCGCCATGCTGCTGCGTTACTCTCTGGCCCTGGAAAAGGAAGCGCAGGCTGTTGAGACGGCTGTTGAGGCTGTTTTGAATAAGGGATATCGAACCTATGATATAATGAGCGAAAATATGACACAGGTAGGCACAAAAGAGATGGGAGATCTGGTTGCCGGGGAATTAGGGGGTTAAAAGTTGTCATTAGAAGTGCAGCTGTATGATACGACATTACGCGATGGAGCCCAGAGCGAGGGAATATCATTCTCTCTGGTGGATAAAATCCATATTGTTCAGAAGCTTGATGAGCTGGGCGTCCATTACATAGAAGGCGGGTGGCCTGGCTCGAATCCCAAGGACGCCCAGTTCTTTGAAAGAGTACGGGACCTGTCACTGAAGAATGCGAAGATTGCCGTTTTCGGCAGTACCCGGCGGGTAGGTCTGAGAGCCGAAGAAGATAACAACCTGACTATGCTGCTGGATACGGGGGCAACCGTGGCTACCCTGGTGGCCAAGACATCCGATTTGCAGGTTGAGCGTGTCTTGATGACTACTCTTGAAGAGAATCTGAGTATGATAGCCGACTCCATTAAATACCTGAAGCAGAATGGACTGACCGTTTTTCTGGATGCTGAGCATTACTTTGATGGCTTTAAGTCAGACCCTCAGTATTCTCTGAAGTGCCTTGAGGTGGCAACCGAAGCCGGAGTGGACTGCCTGGTACTCTGTGATACCAATGGCGGCACCCTGCCGGATGAAGTGACCCTGGCGGTGAAGGCGGCTGAACAAATCACAAAAATACCCCTGGGCATTCATACCCATAATGACAGCGGCCTGGCGATAGCCAACACACTGGCGGCCGTAAATGCCGGGGTTACCCAGGTGCAGGGTACTATCAACGGCTATGGCGAACGTTGTGGCAATGCCAATCTCAGTGTCATTATTCCTGCCTTGAAGCTGAAAATGGGCATCGACTGCGTTACCGATGAGCAGTTGGCCCTCCTGACCGAAGTCTCCCGTTATGTCAGTGAAGCGGCTAACCTGGTGCCGGATCCATACTCGGCCTATGTTGGCGCCAGCGCCTTCAGCCACAAGGCCGGCTATCACATGGATGGTATTTTGAAGTGGCCTGACGCCTATCAGCATATTGACCCAACCAGGGTAGGTAATCTACAGCGGACGGTCGTCTCCGAGCTTTCCGGCAAACGTAATATTACCCAAAAAGCACAAGAAATGGGGATCAATCTCTCAGCCAACTCCCCGGAGACGAAATCTCTGCTTGAGCAGGTTAAGCAGCTGGAGAGTCGCGGTTTTCAGTATGAGAATGCCGAAGCTTCCCTGGAAATGTTGATACGCCGGGCTTTCCCGGACTACAAACCACCCTTCGAGCTGATTGATTATATTGTGGTGATAGAAAAGAAAGGACTCCCGTCTACCCTGCAAAACAATGAATAGATGCTGTCTGAGGCAATGGTCAAGGTTTGTGTGGTTAATGAACAGAT
>JAZFUA010000253.1:0-6350 GCA_036446975.1 Dehalococcoidales bacterium | reverse complement strand
TATTAGCTGTTCACTGATTTGACTTTTTACTCAACACCTTTTCACATATAGCTTGACTTTTCAATCAATCAGTGCCATACTTTTAATTAAAATCTAATTATGCGGGTTATAGTATGGGGAAAATGGAATTTGGCTCCAGTTTAAAAAATTTACGGGAACAGGCGGGTCTGAGTCAGAGGCAAATTGCGAGCAAGGTAGGCATTGATTTTACCTACCTCAGCAAGATTGAAAACGGAGTAATGCCCCCACCCAGCCAGGAAGTTATACTCAAACTTGCCGAGGCCTTAAACTGTGACAGTGATGAGTTATTGACTTTAGCCGGAAAGATTCCATCTGATATAGCCCGGATATTAAAGAACAAAGACATCTTGCAATCATTGAGAGCAGGTAGCGGTAAAAAGAAGACCGGGTCTACCAACACCGGGGACAGTTTTAGTAAAATACTACGGGGATTAAGAGAAAAGGCTGGCCTGAGCCAAAGTGAGCTTGCCTCCAGGATTGGGATCAGTTTTACCTATCTCAGCAAGATTGAGACCGGGGCAAAGCCACCACCCAGTGAAAAAATAATACTGAAATTAACTGCTGCATTAAATTGTGACAGTGATGAATTATTGAACCTGTCCGGGAAATTACCCCGGGATATAGTCCAAATATTAGGGAATCAGGAAATCCGGCAATCTCTGAGAGCCGGCGCCGTTAAAAAGACCGGAGTAGCCAGGAAAAGTAAGGGGGTTGGTATAATGAAACATCTTGTGAACGGTAAAGTGTTAGCCAGGGCAGCCTTGGCCATTGTTTTGGTATTTGCCGTAGCTGCCTCATTGTGGTTCGCCGCACCGATACCGGTTAGGGCGCTTACCTTCTCGTATCCTTCCCTCCCTCCAACTGGAACTCTGGGAGACTCCTATACGTTCCAGGTAACAGTAAACGTAGAAACACAGGACCTTTTACCAATATACAGTATTGATTTAGAAATTCGAAATCAAGTTTCACCTGGTATTTTTACAGCTACCGTGATCGCTCTGCCCATTCCCGGAGCAGCATTATCTTCAACCTCTAAATCCTATACACCGGCTCAGACAGGAGGTGGGGAGGTCATTGCTATAGCGAATAGTGCCTACGGCTGGGTCTGGGGTTCTGGCAGCCGCTCGGGTTACGGTTATCGGGATCCAGAAGGCTTAGGTTACCATACTATAGGAGGTACTACTTTTGGCTATGGCTATGGCTATAACTCCAATCGTGGGGTCACGTCAATAACTTATACTATTACCTGGATACCGCCATCTGCTTGGCCAGAAGGTAACTACAACATAAGAACTTTTGTCTATGGAGACGCTGCTAAAACTAAAAAGTGGTCCGGAACCAGCTCTACTTTTAGTCTATCTGCAGCAGATGATGATGATGATGTGATCATAGGAGTAGGAGGAGCAGGTACACCACCAGCACCAGTGGTTGTTGAACCAGGTGTTGTAGATGTGTCCAGTGTGGTTGGGACAGACGGTACATTCACTCAAGATGTGACTGTTGAATCAGCCGATGGCTCACTCACCATATCTATTGAGGCAGGTAACTCGGGTACGACTGCAGATGGCAGCGCTGTCTCGATAATAACCATTACTGAAGTAACGGATCCTCCACCCGCACCCGCAGATGCCTCCATTATCGGTATAACCTACGATATAGATGCCGGTGGTGCTACCTTTGAAAATCCGGTGACTATCACCCTGACCTACGATCCCACTAACCTGCCCGCGGGGGTCAACGAAGAGGACCTTACTCTAGCCTGGTGGGACGAGGTTACTGAGGAGTGGGTTACAATACCAACCGTGGTAGACCCCGTCACAAACACACTTACTGCAGGAATAATCCACTTCAGTAAATACGCCATAATTGCTCCAGAGGCGGAGGAGGAAGAACCTACCACGCCGACCACGCCCACTGAGCCAACCACGCCCACTGAGCCAACCACGCCTACCGAGCCAACACCGGCAGAGGAACCTACAGCCGGTATTGCCGGGTGGGTCTGGTTGATTATCGGAATTGCTGCTGTCATTGTAACAGGTGGAATTGTCTGGTGGGTTCTAAAACGCCGGACCGCTTAAACAACAGCCTGAATATGATATGCCTAAACCAGGGTCACTTAACATAGTGACCCTGGTTTGTTTTTACCCGGCTTCAGCCAACCTCACCCATTTGGGATAATAGGCACAGCTTTACCCAAAAAGACTGGGAGCAGGCTGGCACTTTTGTTAGCAGGTTTATTACATCCAGTCCCAAGTCGGTGCCTATCATTAGATACCACCCGGAATTGACAGTCAATTTGAACGTTGCTAGAATCAATATTACTACCACATGGCATAGTGAATCGGAATAGCCCGATTCCCAATAGCAATCCGGCTATCAGTATGCCGGATGAAGTGCTCTAATATAGCAAACACAAATACTGTTCTCAAGGAGAAGCATATGCGAATTATTATCTACGGAGCCGGGGGAATAGGCTGCGTAACTGGCGGGCATCTGGCCCGCACCGGGCAGGAAGTAATCTTGATCGGTCGTCCCGGTAATGTAACGGCTATTACTAAAAGTGGCCTGCGGCTTATCACTCCTACCGGTACCTATACCCTATCAGTCCCGGCAGTCACCGGACCAGAGCAGATTAACTTCAGCTCCGAGGATGTCGTTCTTCTCTGTATGAAAGGACAGGACACAGAGGCAGCACTCCGTACCTTAAAAACCCGGACAGAAGATGTACCTGTCTTTTGCCTTCAAAATGGGGTACGGAACGAGGAGATAGCGGCTCGATACTTCCCTCGAGTTTACGGGGTAATGGTAAGGGTAGGCGCTGTTTATCTCAAAGATGGTGAAGTAACGGCCCGCCGTGACCCACCCGGCTGGTTTATTATTGGAAATTATCCCCGGGGTACAGATGAAATCGCTGAGTCTGTGGCGGAGAGTTTACGCACGGCCAGTTTCTTGGCAAAAACCACTCAAGATGTTATGCCCTACAAATGGGGTAAATTAATGGGAAATCTGTCCAACTCAATCGACGCAATTACCAATGCCAGAGGAAACGAGGCTAACGCTATCAACCAGGCCACCCGGCAGGAGCTGCAGGAGCTGCTTTCCCAGGCAAAAATCCACTGGATAACCCAGGAGCAAACTTCCAAAGAGTGGCCGGAGACAACTGCGCCACTTCTAGGCAGTCTCAATGCCGAAGCACAAAGTTCAACCTGGCAGAGCCTGGCCCGCGAGCAGGGCACTGTTGAAACCGGGTTTCTAAACGGAGAAGTCTTACGCTTGGCCAAAAGATTGGGACGGCAGGCGCCGATTAACGAGACGCTGGTAACTATTTCCACGGAAATGGCTGCCAAGCATGAGCTACCCGGGAAATACACCCCAGCTCAATTGAGTACCTTACTGGGGCTCTCTCCCTCTGTTTAAGTACCGGGCTTATATCTCTTCACATTAGCTTGAAGTAATCGGGTTACTATTTGTAGCCAAAGCCGTTAGGGGTTAAGGCAACCTTATTTCCATATTCTAATGTTGGTTGAAAACAGAGGTTACTGGTGGTAGAAGAAAAACAGCAGTGGTACCAGCTATCGGTAGACGAGACCTTTAAGAAACTCGGGGCCGATAGAGAAGGCCTGACATCTGATGAAGCAAAAGTCAGGTTGGAAAGGCATGGTTACAACCAGCTGACCTACAAACGGCCAAGCGTTATCCTGCTCTTTTTACGCCAGTTTCATAATCCCCTGGTTTACATCCTGCTGGCAGCGGCAGTTATTACCTCTGTGCTTACCCTGCGTGGTGAGGAAATGCTGACAGATACGATAGTTATCATTGGGGTGGTTATTCTAAATGCCGGCATCGGCTTTTTTCAGGAAGGCAAGACAGAAAATGCCCTGGAAGCCTTACGCAAAATGATAGTAACAAAATGCGTCGTGCTCAGGGATGGGGAACATAAAGTTATACCTTCGCGAGAACTGGTTCCCGGTGATGTAGTCTTTCTCGAAGGCGGCAATAGAATACCGGCTGATTTACGCTTGTTCCATACCCGGGACGCCCACGCAGATGAAGCAGCCCTTACCGGAGAATCGTTGCCTGTAGAGAAAAATATTGAAGCCATTCCAAGACCGAATCTCGCGCCTGGTGACCAAACCAGTATCGCATTCAGCGGCACTTTCATTACTCGGGGAGCCGCCAGAGGGATTGTGGTGGAAACCGGTGAGAGTACCGAGTTCGGTAAAATCGCCAGACTGGTCAAGGAAACCCGTAAAGCTATCACCCCGCTACAGAGAAAGATAGCCTCTTTCACCAGGACTTTAATGATTTCAATTCTGGCAATCGGCATCATTAATTTTATACTGGGTTACTGGGTTGGCGTTGATTTATCATATAGTTTCCTGGCTTCTGTTTCCCTGGTAGTGGCGGCTATCCCTGAAATGCTGCCAATGATAGTAACCGGGATTCTGGCGCTGGCCGGAGCCGCCATGGTTAAAAAAAATGCTCTCGTCAGGAGATTACCCGCCGTAGAAACGCTGGGCACGGCTACCGTAATCTGCTCGGATAAGACGGGGACTCTCACTAAAAACGAAATGACCGTTATAAAGATATTCTCCGGCTCAAATAATTACGATGTCAGCGGGGTTGGTTATGAACCCGATGGTAATATTTTTCTGGGAAACAAACAAATAGAAACGACAAAAGAAAAAAATGCCCTGACCGAGACATTAAGGGCAGGTTACCTGTGCAATGACGCCAAACTGAGCAAAGACGAATCAGGGAGATTTCATATCATTGGCGACCCCACCGAAGGAGCCTTGATAGTATCGGCAACCAAGGCGGGTATTAGCGGAGGGCTGCCCAGATTGGACGAGATACCCTTCGATTCCGAGAGAATGTTTATGGCCACCCTGCACGAAGGTAAAGAGGAAAACATTATTTATGTCAAAGGCTCACCGGAGAAAATCCTGTCGCTGTGCAGCAATCAATTTACAGAACAGGGCATTCAACCATTGCAGAGCGGGGAAATATTGGAGAACGCTAATGGTATGGCAGCGGAGGCCCTGAGATTACTGGCGATGGCCTTCAAAACTGTTTCCAGGGAAAAGCAATCACTTGAATCGGCGGATATTGAAGGGTTAACTTTCCTCGGGATTCAGGGGATGATAGACCCGCCGAGGAAGGAAGCCATTGAGGCTATACGACAATGCGATAAAGCCGGCATCAGGTCGGTAATGATAACCGGTGACCATGTTCTGACGGCTACCGCAATCGCCCGCCAGCTGGGGATAATAAGTAGCGGGGAAAGCGGAGCGCTGACAGGGGAAGAAATGTCCGTGATGAGTGATGAAGAGTTGGGGGGGGTTGTGGACAAAATCTCGGTTTATGCCCGAGTGGCTCCGGAACATAAATTGAGGATAGCCCGGCAGTTACAAAAGAGAGGCCAGATTGTGGCAATGACCGGTGATGGGGTAAATGATGCCCCTGCCTTAAAGGCGGCTGACATTGGTATTGCCATGGGAATAACCGGAACCGAGGTGAGTAAAGAAGCCGCCGATATGATTTTAACCGACGATAACTTCGCTAGCATCGTAGGGGCCATTGAGGAAGGCAGGCATGCCTGGAATAACCTGGAAAAAGCTGTCTTGTATACCCTGCCAACCAATAGTGGCCAGGCCCTGCTGGTAATTGGAGCCTTGTTACTCGCCCCGTTTATAGCTATCTTTAGTGTGCGCCTTCCTTTAGAGCCGGTAATGATATTATGGGTAAATTTGTTCGATTCGGTATTCCTGACGATGCCTCTGATGATGGAACCCAAGAACAAGAATTTACTTGACGTTCCTCCCCGAGACCCGGGTGAAAAACTGGCTAATCCGCTTCTCCTTCAACGGGTTATTTTGATAGGGCTGGCAATAGCCATTCCAACCTTCTTGATATATAACTACTTTGGATCACCGGCTATCTCAGCAGACGGGCTACTAGTAGATTCACACCTTTTATCTCAAGCCCAAACGGCCGCATTCTGGGCTGTCCTGATGGTTCATTTCGGCTTTGTGATGAGCGCCAGGTCAATCTATGATTCCGCTTTTTCCTTCAGCCCCTTCTCGAACAAGTGGCTTCTCGGAGGTATTGTAGCCAGCATCGCCCTTCGCTTTCTGCCAACGTTCGTTCCTGCCTTCTCCCATATCTTCAGAACTGCTGACTTTCCCTTAGAGTGGTGGCTGTATATATTGCCCTGCGTATTACCCGGATTCATCGCCCTTGAAGCCGATAAATTAATCCGGAAAAAATTACTAAAAAGTCGGACACAATCTCAATATCAAGAGTAATTTACACTGAAAGCAGCATTA
>JAZFUA010000252.1:0-3710 GCA_036446975.1 Dehalococcoidales bacterium | reverse complement strand
CCCCCAGGACACATGAGCCGTTATTCCGGGATACCCTTCGCGAGGCGGGAATTAATCAGTATTTCTTTGAAATGGCCAATATCAGGGAACATTGCTCCTGGGTACACTCCCGGGAAAAGGAAGATGCCACCCGGAAGGCCAAGGATATAGTCCGCATGTCGGTAGCCCGGACTACCCTGTTACAGCCTTTGGAGGGATTTGAGCTGCCAGTCGACAAAAGGGGCCTGGTGGTCGGAGGAGGCCTGGCCGGGATGACCAGCGCTCTGAGCCTGGCCAATCAGGGGTTCGAGATTTACCTGGTGGAAAAGGACACGGATTTAGGGGGAATAGCTCGGAGAATCCATTACACCCTGGAAGGAATGGATGTTCAAGCTCATTTGAACGATATTATACGCCAGGTTTACCAGCACCCCCTGGTTCATGTATCCACCGGCGCTACCATCACGGAGGCTTCCGGTTACGTGGGGAATTTCATAACAAAGGTGACTTCTGAAGGAAGAGTCAGGGAGATACACCACGGAATAACCATCATCGCCACCGGGGCAGCAGAATATAAACCCACCGAGTACCTTTACGGACAGGATGACCGGGTATTAACCCTGCTGGAGCTGGAGGAGAAAATCGCCGCAGGAGAAGAGAGGGTGATTAACTCCGGGAGCCTGGTGATGATTCAGTGCGTAGGTTGCCGAAATGAGGACAGAAATTACTGCGCCCGGGTCTGCTGCAGCCAGGCCGTAAAGAACGCCATGAAACTGAAAGAGATAAACCCTGAGATGGATATTTACATCATCTTCAGGGATATGAGAACTTACGGGTTTAAAGAGGACTATTACCGGGAAGCGGCCGAAAAAGATATAAAGTTCATCCGCTATGAACCGGAGGATAAACCCCAGGTGGAAGCTGTCGAGGAGGGTGGCCAGCAGAAACTAAGGATTACCGTGACCGACCCCATTTTGGGGCAGAAGCTGGCTCTGGATACCGATTTACTGGCTTTGGCGGTTGCTGTTATTCCTTCGGAAGGAAGCAACGGGGTAACCCGGTTATTCAAGGTACCCTTGAGCCCGGATGGTTTCTTTCAGGAAGCCCATGTAAAACTGAGACCCGTCGATTTTGCTGCCGATGGCATTTTTGTATGTGGGATAGCTCACTATCCCAAGCATATATCGGAAACCATCAGCCAGGCTTACGGAGCTGCCGGCCGGGCTGCAACCATTCTTTCAAGGGATTCAGTTACGGCAGATGGCGCTATTTGTGAGGTAAGCGAGAGTGAGTGCGTAGGATGCAATCAGTGTGTACTCGCTTGTAAATACGGCGCTATAGAGCTTCTTGATACACCACAAGGTAAAAAAGCCAGGGTGAATCCTGTCCTCTGCAAAGGGTGTGGTCTCTGTAATACAAAATGTATCACAGGGGCAATTTCCTCGAAACACTATACTGATGAGCAAATCTTTGCTGAAATTGACGATGCGTTTCCGGCCCTTGTAGAAGTCATCTAAAGAAAAACCGGGTAACTCCTCAGGAGCGAGCCAAAATATGGTTATCAGACACGATTTTGAACCCAAGATTTTAGGTTTTTTATGTAACTGGTGTTGCTACGCAGGGGCCGACCTTGCCGGAGTTTCCCGGTATCAATACCCCACTAATATAAGGGTAATAAGGGTAATGTGCTCCGGCAGAATCGACCCGAAATTCATTTTCCGGGCTTTCTCAAAGGGACTGGACGGAGTCCTTATCGGCGGTTGTTGGCTTGATGAATGCCATTATGTTACGGAAGGAAATTACGACGCCTTAGATGTGTCAAATCTAAGTAAAAAGTTAATGGAGCAGATAGGGATGAACCCGGAAAGATTACGGATTGAATGGGTGTCTGCTTCCGAAGGAATCCGTTTTGCCGAAATTGTTTCCAATTTCACCAGGCAACTAAAGGAGTTAGGACCTCTGGGGATGGAAGGAAAAGGGCTGGAGCAGTTAAAACTGGATATTAGCGCAGCTGAAATTATTATCGGCCGGAAACTAATCTCATACTATATTGAGCCGGATAAGTGCCAGGCCTGTATGATTTGCCTCAGGAATTGCCCTGTAGCGGCAATCACAGGTGGAAAGGACCAGATCCATGTCATCGACCAGGAGAAATGCATCGGGTGCAGTATTTGCCAGCAGGTTTGTCCCTCTCGCTTTGGCGCGGTAGCAAAACTTCTGGCTGAACCGGCTCCTCCTGATATCCCCGAGCAGGACCGAACTATTGTCAGAAAGGGTGGAGGCAGTTAAAAAAAGTGAAACCGGGAGATAATGTGCTTAAGGTCGGTAAATAATTATGTACTTGGTAAGATGATGGACTTCTGGAAAAGACTAGATAATTTGATAGCCTCGCACGAAATTGTTATCGACAGGCCGAAGGGGAGCACGCACCCTCGGTATCCCAAATCGGTGTATCCGCTTGATTATGGCTATCTGAATGAAACTTCCGGCGGAGATGGGAACGAGATAGATGTCTGGCGGGGGTCCATAAAAGACGGACTGCTTATGGGTATTGTTTGCACGGTTGATACGCATAAAGGTGACGCTGAATTAAAACTACTTATTGGTTGTACTGACAGTGAAATAGATATAATTTACAGATTCCATAATGGTGGTGAATATATGTCAGGTATTATTATCAAGAGGGAATAGATTTCTGAATTATCCCTGCCTCACCCGCCAAGGATGATTATTATCAGGTGAAGTTCATCTCCATCCTTAACCGGCTTGGCCAGCTCTTCCGGATATGAACTCTCCACATTAACATAAACCTCAACGACATTGTTTAACTTGCCGTCTTTGGAAAACAGTTGTTCTTTTACCTCGGGGAATTGGTCAATCAGCTGATTCAGGCACTCACCAACCGTATTCCCGTTAGCCTCAAACAGGTCCTGTCCCCCGGTAAGATGAGATAAAGTGGGAGGAATATTAACTTTAACGCTCACCGCTTTCCTGTCCTCCAATCATACGGAAAATCACACATTGTTTCCACTTCTATTTTACCACGAAAACTTGCCTGCGGTCAGCCGGTTTTATGGAAGGTTCTGTTTGCCGTTGGATGGTTTTGTCATTGTGAGCGTATATGTTTTCGATTCCAGTAAACCTCACCCTTGATCTCCCTCTCCTTGGCAAAGAGAAGGGAAGAGTCTTTCGAGAGGGGGCAAAACCCCCTCTCGAATTTACTCCCCATTAGTAAGAGGAAGGGGGATATGGGGGATAGGGTTAAACAAAATGATAGAAAATCAGTGCTTAAACAGGTAATAACCCTGCCACAAAATCAAATAAAACCCTGAGAAAATCAAAAATATGGGGTGTAGCCGCCGGCTTTATTCTTTGCCGAATAGAGGAGTAATATACCTGGCTACCCTGTGATACAGGGGGTTAAGGGGTTTGGGGTTTTCCTCAATTGAATGTTTAATCTTGTTCAGATTTTCCCTTTTTATCAGGGCATACAGTAAGGCTCCCATGTCTTTAGCATCACCAACGGATTGAGCTCCGACCAGCCTCCCTTTAGATATAACCAGGCGGTGATAATTGTTACCGGCGTACTTTTCGATTACCTCAATGTCTCCATCCTGATTATCAGTCTCGATACTGCCGAAAGAAACAGCATGTGTACCGAAGACATCCAGGCTGGTAATCGTCTCTGAACCGGGATATATTTTGTGAATTCCAGCGCAGTTATAGCCGGC
>JAZFUA010000251.1:0-3305 GCA_036446975.1 Dehalococcoidales bacterium | reverse complement strand
CTAGCTACTGATGGTTAAGTGTTTATCCGAACCGTTAGGTTAATTTGGATTCGGAAGTCACTAACCGTCAAGGTTCCGAATCCGACCGTTACCAGTATTAATCAATACTAAAAAAATACTCTCTACCCGATGGGAAAAACTTATTTATTAACAAAATATTGACAAAGTATTTTACCTGTGATATAAGTTTATCCTAATGGTTTGATGATGGGTGGTGGAAAGGGATGTTGACAAAGTATTTTACCTGTGATATAAGTTTATCCTAATGGTTTAATTATGGGTGGTGGATTAGGGAGTAAAAAGATGACAATATTTTTTGGTGCACCACAGACTTTAGTTAAAGTGCGGTTTATTAGGAGGGTTGCGGTATGCGTGCTTATATAATCAGGAGAATACTGCTGGCGATACCAACCTTGCTTCTAGTGACTATAATCGTTTTTATGCTGGTGAGGTTCATCCCGGGTGATGTGCTGGATATGATGGTCGCTGAAATGTCAGAGGAAACGGGGGAATCGTTCTCTGACATCGAAGGTCTGAGAAAAACCCTGGGACTGAGTGAGTCCATACCCGTTCAGTACGGACGCTGGTTGGGAGTCTGGCCGCAGGATGACGGAAAAATTTCTGGTTTGTTTCAGGGCAACCTGGGACGCTCCTTATGGACCAATGAGTCTATAGCGGAAATATTAAGGACAAGGCTTCCTGTATCCATTGAGCTGGGTGTCCTTTCTATGGTAATAGCCTACGCGATGGCCCTACCTATAGGCGTATTTGCGGCGACAAGACAAGATAGCGCGTTAGACTACTCAGGCCGTCTCTTTGCCATAGTAATGCTATCAGTGCCTAATTTCTGGATAGCTACTATGGTAATTGTCTATCCCTCAATCTGGTGGGGTACAATGCCAAACATAGTCTATGTACCTCTTGTAGTGGACCCCTTTGAAAACCTGAAACAGTTTCTACTGCCCGCTTTTATTACGGGGGTGTCCGGTTCGGCTATGACAATGAGGCTGACTCGTACCATGATGCTGGAGGTCTTACGCCAGGATTACATTAGAACAGCCTGGTCAAAGGGACTCGCTGAACGGACAGTCCTGGTAAAGCATGCAGTGAAAAATGCCTTTATCCCGGTGGTTACCGTAATGGGAGCCCGGATACCGGGCTTACTTAGCGGCCAGATTATTACTGAGACGATATTTGCTCTACCGGGGGTAGGCCGGGTCTTCATTCAAGCTCTTAGTCAGAGAGACTACCCCATAATCAGCGCCACCAACACAATGATAGCTATCGCTGTGTTAACGATGAATGTCGTCGTTGATGTATCCTACGCCTGGTTAGACCCCAGGATCCGTTATAAATAGAGGGGGGGACAGAAAAATGGCTGATACTCCAAAAGAAGAAGCATCATCAGATTCAGTTGCGCCAAGAAAGAAGCGCGGCTATCTGGCTGATTTGATGGTCAGGCTGGTCAAGACGAAACCGCTAGGTTTCCTGGGTTTTCTTTTGGTCATGGGACTGTTTGTTACCGGCATTTTTGCTGAACTCATCTCTCCTTATGGCTGGAACGAAATTATGTTGCAGCACCGCCTGTCTCCTCCAACACCCCAATTACTTCTTGGGGCAGATAATGTGGGACGAGACCTGCTTAGCCGTATTATCTTTGGGGCTCGGATTTCCATGTTCGTATCTCTGGGTGCCCAATCAATTAATCTGGTTGTTAAACTCCTCCTGGCCGTTCCTTCGGGGTATTTCGGCGGCAAGTATGACATCATACTCCAACGGTTTATCGATGCCTGGATTTGCTTCCCGGGACTCGCCCTTTACTTAACCGTCATGGCTGTATTAGGCCCTGGCATCTGGCAGGTGATACTTGTTTTAGGGGTCAGCGGCGGTATCGGGGGCACAAGAGTAATAAGAAGCACAGTTATCCGTATCAGGCAGGAAATGTATTTTGAGGCAGCCAGGGCTATCGGCGTCCCCACTCGCAGAATAATGTGGCGGCACGTTATGCCCAATATTATGTCAGTGGTAGTTATCAATTTAGCCTCCGGAATGGGCGGAGTAATTCTTGCTGAATCTTCGTTAAGCTTCCTCGGCTTTGGTATCCCGCCTCCGTACCCCAGCTGGGGAGGCATGCTCAGTGGAGCAGGTCGTCAATATATGATGGTGGCTCCTTGGATGATGCTGTGGCCCGGTCTGGCTCTATCATCGGTGATATTCGGATTCCAGATGCTGGCAGATGCCCTGAGAGATTTAATGGATCCGAGGCTGAGGGGTGGTCTGGGACGCTATGGAGGAATGTCACAGGAACAACTCCAGAAGCTGGCAGCAAAGAAAAGTGCGGAAGCGGCTAAAGCCTAGCTTAAAGCCCGGCAGACTTTAGAAAGTGCTAATTTGAAAATATGTGGGGCTGTCTAATTACTAGACGGCCCCACTATAAAATGACAGAAATGAGGTGAGGGACCATCGCTGAAAGAATACTGGATATAAAGAACCTGAAAACTTTTTTCTACACCCAGGAAGGGGAAGTAAAAGCGGTTAACGATCTCTCTTACCATGTAGATAAGGGAGAGAGCATCGGGATAGTTGGCGAGAGTGCCTGCGGCAAGAGCGTAAGTGCCCTTTCTATTATACGGCTTATTCCCTATCCCCCGGGCATTATTGTTGGTGGGGAGATTATCTTTAAGGGACAGGACCTCCTCAAGGTTACTGAGAAAGACATGCGCCATATCAGAGGTAACGAGATTGCAATGGTCTTCCAGGAGCCGTCTACTTCCCTTAACCCGGTGCTTAGTATCTATACCCAATTATCGGAGACGCTAACGTTGCATCGTGGTTTGGATAAGAAAGCTGCTTTTGAGGAATCCATAAAACTTCTGCAACTGGTAGGCATACCGGATGCGGATAAAAGAGTAAATGATTTTCCTTACCAGTTTAGCGGTGGAATGCAGCAACGAATAATGATAGCTATGGCGCTGAGTTGTAACCCTGACCTGATAATAGCTGACGAACCCACTACCTCGGTTGATGTTACAGTCCAGGCGCAGCTTCTGGAGCTACTGGATAACCTGAGAACCCAGTTCGGTACAGCAGTGATTATGATAACTCATAATCTGGGGATAGTTGCCCGCTATGTTGACCGGGTGAACGTGATGTACGCCGGGCGAATGGTAGAGACCGCCGTAACAGATGCTATTTATGCTGAACCGAGGCACCCCTATACTATTGGTTTGATTGGTTCGGTACCACGGTTAGACCTGCCCAGAAACCGTGACCTCTATGTCATTCCGGGGTTACCGCCCCATCTG
>JAZFUA010000250.1:0-3226 GCA_036446975.1 Dehalococcoidales bacterium | reverse complement strand
TCTTGAGAAACTGTCAGTATTAAGCTGGGAGCGGCACCATCCGGCCAGGAATTCGATGAACTTGGCTTCTGGAGACGCTGAGTATAAACTGGCCTGTAGATGATAAATCTGGGCTCTGGCTTTAGCTAATTCCCGGGCATCCTTCAGTTGTTTTATCATCGCCATTTTTATTTCTCCTTGCTACCACCGGGAGTCAGTTCATAAACCACGGCTGAGCCGAACAACAGCATGACTCCTAAAACGAAAACAGTCGGGGAAAAAGGCACCCTTGGGTTACTGATGGCCGAGTTAATCGGCGGCCCAATGGGTGCCGAGAGAAAGAAACCGCCTATGGCCAAGACAAGTCCTGTCACTATGGTTAGCCAGAACATTTTTTTTCGCATTGTTTATTCTCCCTTACCAGTTTCTTGAATTTCCATAATCGGGAATATCTTGACAAAGAGCATATAGGCCAGTGTTCCAATGGCGAAAACCCCCAGGATGATGGAATACTCCACCCAGGTTGGGCTATAGGAGCCGGCGTCATAAGGAAGCAAGGTGCCGTGAGTTTGGGAGGGTACTATAAGGAGAAACCGTTTGCCAATAGCCGCCAGATTCAGCATTATTCCGCTGACAACCAACAGGGAAATAGTGTAGCGGCGGCGTAAAAACTGACCGAATAACAGACCGAAAGAGGTAAGGATGAGCCCCAGACTGGACCAGAAGACCCAGGCATAGTCGCCGGTGAAGAGTTGCTGGGTCAGCAAGACTTCGTCTCTATGAGCGGTATAAGTAGATGTCAGTATTTCCACGGCCATAACATAGATATAGCCGATCAACAGAATCCAGGTAAAATTACCCAGCCAGGTAAAAATATTCATCGGGAGCCGGTCCCTGAGTTTGGGGACGGAACGGAGAATAGCGGCGATGATGATGATGAACCCTATCCCCGATACAGCCGCCATTAAAACAAAGGATGGTGCCTGAAGAGCGTTGAACCAGCCGGGGCGCCCAACCTGTAAACCGAAGACGAGTCCAAGTGTTGAATGAGCAATGACCAGGATGGGCAAGATGAAAAGTGCCAGCCACCAGGTGGTGTGGCGATGGCGACGCTGTTCCCCCGGAGTATCTTTGTATCCGGCCGCCCACATTTTGTGAAACCATTGCCATCGCCCCGGTTGTTTGGCGCATTCGGCGGCATCTTTACGGCCATCCAGATAAAAATATACCAGGCTGGCAAAGAGATAACTGGAGATAACCAGAGTAAAAGTACCAAAGAACGGGGACATCGGGCGAGCATACCGTAACAGATTGATGATCCCTCTGCCCGGCTGTCCCAGGTCTATGATGATTACCATTGCGGCCATCACCAGGGAGATAATTGTAAGCAATTCCGCCATCCGGGCGATGGGACGAAGGCGTTCCAGATTGAAAAGGCGAATTAAAGCGGCAATGGTGATGCCGGCAAAGCTAATCCCGACGAAATAAACAATAAAGACGATGTATAGGCCCCAAGCCGCGCCACCTCCTGTGCCGATATCACCCATACCTGAAACCGATAATCCATATATCAGTTCCTGGCTGTAGGCATATATTCCCCACCCGGCAACGACTAGCAGAGCTACTGCTAATGCCAGGAATATTTTACTGCCGGACCACAGGGCAAAGGACGGCTGGTTTGTTTTACTGGCCATAGTTACCTCCTTACCTCAGTTACGCCTGGTAAATCCGCGTTAATTTCATGTATGGGCTCTGCGCCTTCCAAATAATAAACCCTCGGGTTAGTCCCCAGATTTTCCAACAGTCGGAAGGACCTCTTTTGTCCCAGGAGTTTTGAGACTTCACTATCAGGGTCATCGAGGTCACCAAAACGAAGAGTTTGAACCGGGCATGTGGCCACGCAGGCGGGCATTAATCCCTTGTCTGTCCGTTGAACACAGAAGGTACATTTGGTGACTACGCCTTTATAGTGTTGGCCTCCGGCTACGAGACGCTTATCATCTCCGTACTTTTTTTCGTGGTCCGGATTCCGGTAGGGTGGTATCGAATCACCGATGGCATCCTGTACTTTACCTGCTCCGTATACATCGTTTCCTTCGTTTCCTTCCCAATCATAGTATTGATTACTGGATGGGTTTTTCCAGTTGAAGTAGTTTACGCCGTAGGGGCAGGCAACCTCGCAATACCGGCAACCGATACAACGCTCAAAGTCAGTCAAGACCAGGCCGTCCTCACGCTTGAACCTGGCTCCCACCGGACACACCTTTACACAGGGTGCGTTATCGCAGTGCTGGCATGGCCGGGGTGTGAATGTCCAGCGCACATTCGGGTATTTTCCTGACTCTCTGCGGAAAACATGCATCCAGAACATACCTTCACCGGTATTGTTCTCAATCTTGCAGGCCTCAACACAGGACCTGCAGCCCATACATCTTGAGAGGTCTATGACCATTCCGTATCTTGCCATT
This sequence comes from Dehalococcoidales bacterium, assembly GCA_036446975.1. GTDB lineage: Bacteria > Chloroflexota > Dehalococcoidia > Dehalococcoidales > UBA2162 > JAZFUA01. The sequence goes on along the minus strand of JAZFUA010000250.1, from coordinate 779 downwards.
GTTCCTCCTATGCCCTGGTTAATTTAATTCTTACCTGGTAGCTCTGGTCTGCGGTGTTGGTGATGTAACCTTCACCGACGGGGAAAATAGCGTTCGGTGTTGGTCCGCCTTTTTTGGCTGTCGGATGTACCCAGAAACCGTAGTGATGAGACATAGTGACCGTATCCGGTCTGATGCCTTCGATCAGTTTTACCCTGGCTTTTATTCTTTTCTTCTCACCGGTCACGGCATTGTGGGATTCCACCCAGACCCAATCGTTTTCGTGTATGCCCCGGGCTTCCGCCTCTCCGGCATTCATCTCTGCCAGTTGCTCCGGTTCTAATTCATTGAGCAGGGCATTAAAGGTGGTCCGGGACTGTTTGAATTCAACCTTTTTATGGGAAATCAGGTACATATCGTATTCGGCCGGAGACTTGAGCATCGTCGGCGTCCTCCAGGTCGGCAGGGCCGTATAGTCCCGCCAGTAGTTCTCCTCCGCCCCCTTATCCTTCATTTCTCCCTGGTAGCGGAGCAGTGATTCACCATATAAGCGGTGCCTGACTCCCCCGTAAGGTTCGCTCCAGGCCGGGGCATAGTACTTATCGGCCGGACTGGGAGAGGATTTGACTCCGTGCTTCTCAAAGAATTCCATTCCCCCTTCGTAGCCATTCTGCTCTGCCCAGCGGTCCAGTATGTCTCTGGTAGTTGGTTTCTTGTTTACATCCAGAGCGTACTGGTCTTTTAGTTTTAGCTCCTTGTTAATCACGGACAAATATTCGCTGAGAATGCCCGCTTTTTCA
>JAZFUA010000249.1:0-4895 GCA_036446975.1 Dehalococcoidales bacterium | reverse complement strand
ACGGTCTTCCCTTCGGCTACCAGGATCACTCGGAGCCAACATCGGATGCTTCTACCTATCTACCGATGTTGTCTATTGCCAGAGGCGCTTCGGTTATCGAAAAACACATTACCCCCGATAGAAATTTAAAGGGTGAGGACTACGAGGCCGCTCTGAATCCGGACGAGTTCGCAGATTTCGTTAAAAACATCAGGATTGTCGATGGTATACTCAATAAATCGCCGGCTGAAGTTTCCGCCGATGAGCTTGTCTACCGGCAGTATAAGTCGCTGATGAAGGTCGTTGCTAAAGAGAAGATAAGGGTTGGTGACGTATTCTCGGAAGATAATGTTACGGTTATGCGGGCAAAAAGGGGAGAGGTCGACGGCAAGCGAATAAAATCGCTTATTGGTAAACAGGCGGAGTCCGGCTACGACAAGTTTGAGCCTCTCAAAGGGAGCGAAATTGGTTAAGACAGGTATCTTCATCACGGCCCGCCTGAAATCAAAGAGACTGCCTCTTAAAGTAATCAAGCCAATCCAGGGCAGACCGATGGTAGAGTGGATGATTGACCGGATGAAGCGCTGCAATATCGACCCGGTAGTAATGATGACATCAACCAATCCCCAGGACGACCCGCTGATCGAAATAGCTGAAAAGAATGGCATTCCTTATTTCAGGGGCAGCGAGGATGATGTCCTGGTCAGGATAAGGGACTGCGCCCGTCAATTTGATATCGACCTGATTATCAGCGCTACTGCCGATGACCCGTTAAAGGAACCCATTTTAATAGAGCAGATGGTAAAGAGATACCTCGATGAAGGCTATGATTTCTGCGAGATAGAAGGCGCTCCCAATGGCTGCGAGTGTTACGCCCTTAACAAGACCGCCGTGGAAAAAGCCTGTGAGATGAAATCTTCTTCAGATACCGAAATCTGGGGTCCTTATTTCAGGGAAGCCGGTATTTTCAAGTGTGATGTTATCAATGTTACTGATCCCCGAACACGCCGTCCCCAATACCGCGTTACAGTTGATACCCAGGAGGACTTCGACCTGATAACCAGGATATTTGATAAACTGCTAAAGAAGAGGGCAGATTTTGATATCTACGATATTTGCCAGCTGCTGGATGAGAACCCGGAACTGGTGGCAATAAACGCAAATGTTGAGCAGAGGTCCGCTCCGAAAGCCGAGTTCAAGGAAAAGAGTACGGGACAGGAAGCGTGATAAGGATACAGATTGGTAGTAGAACAATAGGCGATGGCGAGCCCTGTTTCATTATCGCCGAGGCTGGAGTTAACCATAACGGCGATATCAACCTGGCCAAGAAACTGATCGATGCCGCTAGAGAGGCCGGAGCAGATGCCGTTAAATTTCAGACCTTCAAAGCCGAGGAAGTGGTTACCCCGGATGCGGAAAAGGCAGGATACCAGAAAGAAACAACCAGCCCGGACGAGTCCCAGCTGGAGATGATTAAGCGGCTGGAGCTTTCCGAGAAGGACTTTGAAGCCCTGGCTGGCTATGCCGGAGAGAAAGGGATTATTTTCCTTTCCACCGCTTTTGACCGGGGAAGCGTTGATTTACTGGAAAGGCTGGGACTGCCAGCTTTTAAGATTCCCTCGGGTGAGATAAACAACTTCCCTTTTTTGAAGTATATTGCTTCGAAAGGGAAACCGGTAATTCTTTCCACCGGTATGTCCACCTTGAAAGAGGTAGAAGAAGCGGTATCCGTTATACGCGGTGAAGGCATTGAGAAAATTGTCCTGCTTCACTGTGTTTCCTGCTATCCGGCCAGGATAGAGGATACCAACCTCAGGGCAATGGAGACCCTGAGGCAGACTTTTGACTTACCGGTGGGTCTATCCGACCATTCTTCCGGAGTTATTATGTCAATTGCAGCGGTGGCTCTGGGTGCCCGCGTGATTGAGAAGCACTTTACACTTGATAAAGACCTGCCTGGCCCGGACCACAAGGCATCACTGGATCCGCAGGAATTGAAGGAAATGGTCGGGGCTATCCGGGAGGTAGAAAGGGCGCTGGGAGATGGGGTAAAAAGGCCTGTAGCGGCGGAGGAAGAAATCAAAAGGGTGGCCCGGCGGAGCATCGTTGCTATCAGGGATATTCCCGAGGGGACAATCGTTACTCAGGCAATGCTGGGTATAAAACGACCAGGCACGGGAATCGAACCGGGCAAGCTGGATATGGTAATCGGAAAGAAAACAAGGAAGCCTATAAAGTCCGGTGAATTGATTACCTTTGCTAATCTGCTGTGAGATTATGAGAAAAATCACTGTAATTACCGGGACCAGAGCCGAATACGGCATTTTGAAGCCTGTATTAATTGCTATAGGGGTCGAACCGGGGCTCGAACTGGCCCTGGTAGCTACCAGTATGCACCTTTCAGATGAATTCGGTTACACTGTTTCCGAGATAGAGAAGGACGGTTTCAAGATAAGCGCCAGGGTGAATATGCTGCCGAACGGCGATACGCTGGCAGCTATGGCGGAGTCGGTCGGTCAGGGTATAACCGGCATGGTGAAAGCGTGGGAGCAACTGGAGCCGGATATAATTCTGGTGCTGGGCGACAGACCAGAGGCCCTGGCAGCAACTATTGCCGGGGCTTATATGAATATTCCGGTTGCCCATATTCACGGTGGGGATGCCTGCACCGGGGGCAACATCGATGATGCTAACCGCTATGCCATTACCAAGTTTGCCCACCTGCACTTTCCGGCCACCAAAAAGAGCGCCAAAAGGATTATCAGGCTGGGAGAGGAGGAGTGGCGGGTACATACCGCAGGTTCGCCAGCGGTGGACGGTATTCTGAACGAGCCCTTACTCCCTGCCAGTGTTGTGGCGGAAAAATTCGGGCTGGAGCCGAACGTGCCTTTAATTTTAGTGGTCCAGCACCCGGTTACCACCCAGGTAAATCAGGCCCCGGAACAGATGAGAGAAACGCTGGAAGGGGTTATTGAATCCGGATACCCTGCAATTGTGATATACCCCAACTCGGACGCCGGTGGTAGAAAAATGATAGCGGTTATAAACGAATATGAGGAAAATTCCGGACTTAAAACTTATAAAAGCTTGCCCCGGCGGGAATATCTCAGCCTGATGAAAGTAGCTGGGGTACTGGTGGGAAACTCCAGCAGCGGTATTATAGATGCCCCTTCTTTTAACCTGCCAGCGGTCAATATCGGTATCCGGCAGGAGGGAAGAGAACGGGGAAAGAATGTGATAGACGCCGGACATAAGAAATCTGATATAATAAGGGCAATAAACAAAGCCCTGACCGACGGCGAATTTCTAAAAGAGGTCAAAAAGGGCAAAAACCCTTACGGCGATGGCAAAGCCAGTCCGAGGATAGTTGAAGTTTTGAACAGGGTAGAGATTACTCCCCGGTTACTCCAGAAACGGATTACTTACTAAGCATAGATGGGAGAGATAAGTTGAGCAGCCGGTTCGAGGACTGGAAATACCCTGAATTTGATGAAAGTGGCATGACAAAGTGGAACTGGATTTGCCAATACCACCAGAACCTCAAACTGGGCAGAAACACGGATATCGGGGCTTTCACCTATATCAATGCCAGGTACGAGGTGGAGATAGAGGACGAGGTGCAAATCGGTTCTCACTGCTCAATATATTCATGGTCGACTATCGATGATAAGCAGGGTAAAGTAGTCATCAGGAAAAACGCCCGGATAGGAAGTCACAGCCTGGTAATGCCCGGCGTCACCATTGGCGAGAACGCCATAGTCGGAGCTTTCAGCTTTGTCAACCGGGATATCCCAGACAATGTCACCGCCCTGGGCATTCCCGCCAGGGAGATACCGGAGAAAAAATAAGATGGCAAGTTAAATGGACTGGAAAATACCGCTTTTCAAGATATACTGGGATGATGAAGATATTGAGATGGTTACCTCTTCCGTCAAGCGGGGGATGTTCTGGGCGGTGGGACCCAATATCGAAAAGTTCGAGGGAATGCTAGCGGAGTATCTGGGAAGCAAGTATGCTATTACCTTCAACTCGGGAACCTCAGCCCTTCACGCCGTTCTCATAGCCTACGATATAGGGCAGGGTGATGAGGTAATCCTGCCCTCTTTCACCTTTATTGCCACTGCTAACGCTCCCCTTTTTGTCGGTGCCAGGCCGGTCTTTGCCGATATCGAAGAAACGACCTGCGGGCTTGACCCTGAAAGTGTCCGGCAAAAAATCACTCCCCGGACCAAAGCAATCATTCCGGTGCATTACGGTGGTTGTCCCTGCCTGATAACGGAATTAAAGGAGATTGCTGAAGACAATAATCTGCTTCTTATTGAGGATGCCGCCGAGTCTTTCGGTGCAAAGTGGAATGGTAAAAAGGTGGGCACCTTCGGTGACGCGGCAATGTTCAGCCTCTGCCAGACCAAGGTCTTTACCACCGGGGAAGGTGGCTGTATTGTCACCGATTCCCAGGAGATAGCTGAAAAGCTCAAGCTTATCAGGTCGCATGGCCGGGCGGAGACGGCCAATTATTTTTCCTCCACCGATTATATGGACTATATCACCCTAGGGTACAACTTCAGGATACCCGATATTATCGCCGCTCTCGGTATCTCTCAGTTAAATAAAGTTGACCGGCTAATCGAGATGAGACGCAAAAACTCGGAGTACCTGACGAAAGCCTTATCCGATATCAAAGACATTATCATTCCCGGATTCCCTGAAGAAGTCTTTAATGTTTACCAGGAATATCCGATCAAGGTTAAAGGCAGCACCCAGACGAGAGACCGTTTGAAAGGATACCTGGCTGAAAAAGGGATAATGACCCGGGTCAGTTTTCCCCCGATACACCTGACCCACCTTTACAAAAACGTACTAAAGTATGAAGAACAGTTGGAGATTACCGAACAAGTATCTTCGCAGGCTCTGAC
>JAZFUA010000248.1:0-4006 GCA_036446975.1 Dehalococcoidales bacterium | reverse complement strand
TTATTAAACTTTGAAAGTTTCTTTGAGGCTTAATATGGTGTATCGTTTGATATTTATTGAGCGGCTTTCACAATCTTGGCAAAAATCAAAAGTTAGGTTATATCCGACTAAATTAGTCGTATAATAATTTAATTATTTTGCGCTGGTGTGGATATGAGATTAACCCAGAGAGCAGACTATGCCGTGAGAATGATGGTGGATTTGGCTGGTTCACCGGATAACCAGCGGGTAAGCATAGGTAATATAGCCCGGCGTCAAAGTCTGCCGGAGCCCTTTATGGCTAAAATCGCCTCCCAGGTAGCTGCTGCCGGTTTGCTGGACACCTGGCGGGGTAAGGGGGGCGGACTGGCAATGGCCAGGCCAGCGGACGAGATTAACCTGCTCCAAATAATAGAATCTATAGACGGTCCATTAGCTCTTAACCGGTGTACTTACGAGCCCAGCCAGTGTCCTGATTCCGACACATGTCCTGTGCATCCGATATGGAAGAAAGCCCAGCAGCAGCTTAATGATTTGATGTCCGGCAGCTTGCTCTCGGAGATGGTTTTATCCAGCGATAACATTGAAAACACGGAAAATTAACACCATTTTTTAAAATCAAGAATCGACGGAAAAATAAAAAAAGCGGGAGGCGTAAATTGAAGAAAATAGGTCTTTTAGTAATTGCATTGTTTATGGCCGGGGTATTGGCCGCCTGCGCACAGCCGGCTGGAGCCAGTAAGATTATATTGGCGGCCGATATGGTACGTGGCGCTGAGGGCGCCCCCAAAGGCGCCGTATGTGTCCTGAACAACCAGTACCATCGGGGAGAAGCGGTGGTCTTTAGAGTACGCCTTACCGATGGAGAGACCGGCGATGAAATACCGGCCAACGCCGCTGATCTGCTGGCTCGGGAGACCCCGCCGGACAGGGAAGAAATTGGGGAGATGACCGGGGGGATAGAGGCTATAGTCCACCTTTCTGACGGACAGAGTTTCTCCTTGCACTATGGGGCCCACTCGCCGGACCGCCCGGCTGATTATTTTTGGACAACCAACTGGGTTGTTCCGGATGATTATCCGACGGGAACCATTGGCTACTACGTCACCGCTGATTGGGAAGCCGAATCCAAGTCAGGCAGGTTTGACCCCTTTAATGTATTTCCCAACCTGCTGACAATAATAGAATAAATAATAAATATTGAAGGTAAAATGACTCCCCGGTGTCATTTGTTATTAATGGCACTGGGGATGTTTCGTATATTTTAATGCAGATGATCGGATTGGTAGGGCAATGAGAAAAACACTATTAATAAGTCTGATGATGGTGATTAGTTCAGTTCTGCTTTTTGCTTCGGCTTGCACCGGCACTACCGCCGAACAGCCGGCGGAAGAAGAAACTGTCATCCAGTTTGTGGGCAGCGTCAGCGTTGACCCTAGTCTTGCTCCAGTCGGGAGCCGGGTAACCGTGTCGGGCACCGGTTTTCCCTCCGGCGGGAGTTTTGACCTGGTCTGGCAAACAATGGAGGGTTCCTATGACATCCAGGGAGACTATTTGGAAGAATATCACGGCCGGGTTTTCGAAGAGGTGACCTATGTTATCGCCACCGTGTCGACTGATGCCAGCGGCAGTTTCCAGGAGACTCTAACTGTTCCTGAGGACTATGGTTTCAATCATAATATCACCGTCGAGCGGGATGGAGAGGTGTTGAACAGGGTCGGCTTTAATATTGAGCCCACGGTATCGATCAGTCCGACCAGCGGACCCCTGGGGACGATGATTACGGTTACCATGACCGGTATCGGCTGGGCCAGGATGGAGAACAGCTGGACATTGATGTACGACAATAAATACACCGGTTTGCTCTCAGCCGTTACGACCAAGGGGACTGCCAGGGCCGTTATTCCCGCCACCGGCGGAACCGGCCGGCACATCCTCAAGATTCTTCACGGGGCGTATCAGTACCCTTATCTGAACACGGAACAGAACCCCCGGCCTGACCAACCGGTTATTTCCAGGCAGTTTACCGTTACTGATGGGGCGGTAGTTCTTCCCCTGGCCGCAGAGGACCAGGGTTTTTCCGCGGAACCCGGAGTACCCCCGGCTGACAGCGGGGACCCGGTCCTCTGGACAGACCCCGGAATGGGCCCCATACGGACTCAGACCAGTCTCCTGGGAAAGGGTTTTTCTTTGGGCCAGGAGGTACGGTTCCTCTGGTTCAGAGTTGTGGGTAATCGTGTCTCGGGTGGCGGCTGGGATGAGGAGTCCTTTGAATTGGGCACGGCTACCGCGGAGGCGGATGGATCGATATCCCTGGCATTCACAACCCCGGATGACCTGGGAGGCGGCCACCGTATAGAAGCAATCAGCGCCGGAGACAAGATTACCGAGACGGCCTTTGTCATCACACCGTCTATTTCAGAACTGGCGGTTTCCTCCGGTCCGGTGGGAACGGAGCTTACCATCAATATTAAAGGAGTAGGGTGGACGGAAACGGCTAATATCTATCACCTGGTGTATGACAACGGATATCTGGGATACGCCTGCGGCTTTAACAGCCAGGGTGATATCACCTTAAACCTGCCCCTGACCGGTCAGCCGGGCTGGCATTTTATAGACCTGTATCCCGGCATCTACAAAGGGAAGGAAGCCGGGGGAGTGCAGAACTTCCGGATTCCCCAGTTGACCTACCAGGATGACCACCCGGGAGAAGATCTCCCCGCATTCAGGTTCGCCGTCCTGATTACCGAGTAATATCAACCGGAACCGCGAGTTAAGTCAATACAAAAGAGCGCCTCCGGAGAGGCGCTCTTTTACTTCTTCCTCGAAGGCTATTTTATCCAAAAAAGGAACCTTTTTTACTTTATATTTTCACGCCCGGCTCTCAGGCGTGGTTTTTGGCGCACCTTTTTAGTGGTATAATTAGATGATGAAAAAGAAGCGTACCAAGCGTACCATTGGAGAGGGAGTAATATTTGCTGTAGTTACAGGTGTTACAATGGCGGGATTTTCCCCCTTGATGGAACAAAATGAGTCTTTTTATCATACGAGCCCACCTAAAATGGAGAATATCAATAATGAGAGTCCACAGCCAGAAATTGAGGCTATACGCTCTACAATTTCTAGCACTGAACGAACAATTATTATCCAGACTTCGACCGACATCACGGGAACGAACCCCATAGTAGTTTCTTGGCCTTTCTAACATACCCGTCGCTTCCTTTGTTTTTTATCTCCGGAACCCGGGGGCCGGCCAAGTGTTTTAACCTCAGACTTGAGCCTGTCCAGCCCGGCCTTAGTGCGCTCTGAGCGCCTCTGAGACTCCATTCTAGCCACCCATCCGGCCAGGGGTGTCTATATCTTCAGCTGAGCTTCTGTACTATCGCATTTTGGCATATTGTTCTTTATATTTCTGAGTCTCCGTAGTATAATACTGGACAGATAGACGGAGGGGAGTGATTATCATGGATACGGGACAAAGGATAAGAGTATTAGGTGGTGCGGACGCCGGTAAAACAGGCACCATAGTAGGGGTTCACGGATATAAAAATACGCCGAAGTTTGATATTAAATTAGATAACGGGCGCAACTATGACCTTGCGCCGGATGAAGTTGAACCTGTAGATAAATAGTCCGCTGCGGGCCCCTGCAGTTTTAGGGTAAATCACCGGATGTTTGGCCAGCAATGTCAAATCCGAAGAAACGGTCCAGCAGGGCATAAAACCACCTTTTATACGTGTCTGGTGACATAACATATATAGTGCGAAGTACAAAGTACTTCCGATACTGCAGAAGGGGTTCACCTTACATAAAGGCCAGAAATGGCTTGACATAAACCCCCTTACCATAATAAATAGACCCCTGACTGCACGCCTGCCGTACCCCCGCTACTTTACAATAAACAAGGCCTATCAACGGCCCTCTCACGGCTACGACACCCAAAAAGGCCATACCCTGTTCTCTATCAATCCCAGGATAATCATACCAATCGTCCCTACGATTAAAACACCCGTTAGAACAGTAAGCC
>JAZFUA010000247.1:0-3753 GCA_036446975.1 Dehalococcoidales bacterium | reverse complement strand
GCTTCAGTGTAGGCTTTCGGGTCGTAGTACATCGCAGAGAGGGGTATTCCGGCATATTTGGCGGCAAAGGCGCCCGAGTTCATTGTGACCGGCACTCTATCGGGCTCTCTCAACTCGATAGCGTCCCTGATTCTTTTTTCTCTTTCCTGGCGCAGTTGTTCTACCGACTTACCGTGTTTCTTCTCGATTTCTCCTATCAGTCTCTTTTCTTGTTCCTCAGCAGACCTTTCAGTCATAACCTGTGCGCTCATTTTGCACCCCCCGTTACATATTTGAATGTAAGTTTATGCGAACTGTTATAGCTTGTCAACCCCTGTCTGTTTTAAGTGTTACTCAGTCTTGATTGTTTTGTGGCTTTCATAATGTTAATATTACGCTGAGATTTTGTAAAGGTGATAAGATGAAGGTTTTGTTTGCATTTGCCTGAAAGTCTCTTTATAATATTCCCACTATAAATAGAAACTGATGAGAGTCTGGCTTAACTTTAGTAACTGAAAAATCGCAAGAGACGAGTTTTCATATTACTATTATGAAGGGAGGTGAAAAAATTAAAGCAGCAGTATACCAGGGAGTAGAGGATATTAAAGTTGAGGACGTCCCCGAACCAGAGGTTGAGCCGGATGGAGTCATTATTAAGGTAAATGCCTGCGGGATATGTGGCTCCGATGTACACAGTTATCAGGGGGGCAGGGGCGCCGGCAAGATACCGGGACACGAATTCAGTGGTGATATAGTGGAAATCGGGGCTAATATTACTGGCGTAGAAAAGGGAGACCGTGTCGTCGTTATGAGCGGACGGGGATGTGGCCAGTGCTACTGGTGTCAGCAGGGACAATGGATACGTTGCTCAAAAATGGCTTTACTCGGTCTGGCGTTCCCGGGAGCTTTTGCCGAATACGTATCGGTGCCGAATTTCTCTATGGGTCTCTACGCCGCCAAATTACCCGAATCGCTGAGCTATGAAGAAGGAGCCACGGCTGAGCCTGTATCAGTGGCCTGGCATGGCGTAACCCAGGTACACCCCCAGCCCGAGGATACGGTTGTTGTTATTGGAGCCGGCTTCATTGGTCTGGCCATTATACAGATATTAAAGTCAATCGGAGTGTCTCAGATTATCGTCAGCGGACGGAGAGCCAAGCGCCTGCAACTGGCCAAAGAAAGTGGGGCCGATGTGGTGGTGGACGCGGCTAAGGACGACATTGTCCCCATAGTTGAAGAAGTAACCTCGGGTAAAAAAGCCGATATAGTTTTTGATGTCGCCGGCACGGAAGGCACTTTCCAGCAGGCTCTGCAAATGGTTCACCGGGGTGGCAAGGTTGACCTGGTGGGACTCTATGGCCAAACGATTGACTGGAGGCCAACCTTTATTGTAAGTAATGACATTACCATAGCCGGGTGCGGTTTACGGTTTGACTTACCCGGAGCAATTGACCTGATGCAAAGGGGTAAGGTTAATGCCAAACCCCTGATAACTCATCAGTTTCCTCTTGATAAAGTAAAGGAGGCTTTTGATACCCAGCTGGGAGTCAAAGATGCCATAAAAGTACTTGTCAAACTATAAAGACCGGGGAATATTTGTCGTCGTGAGTCCCGATGAAATCGGGACGACGTGGCAATCTCGATAGATTAATACAAAGGAGGAGATATTTATGGGAATGGAAAACTGGACACTGCTTCACCTGGGACTGTCCGTAAAGAAAATGGAGGAAGCCGTAGACTATTTAAAGTCGCTCGGCGGAGAGACTGATGAATCACCCGGCCATGTACTGGACAGCGCCAATTTCGAGAATTTCAAGACCTACGGCAAGACCGATGCTCCCCCCTGGAAAATCAAGATAAAGATGCTCCGGTTAGGACCTCTGACCCTGGAATTGACCGAGCCTGTTGAAGGCGGAAATTACAACGAGACATTTATGGACGAGCATGGCGAGGGACCCAACCACATCGCCTATACCGTCGATGACCTTGAGAAAGAGGTCGAGGAACTGGAAGCGAAAGGCGTTCCGGCCATGTACCACCTCAACGGCAGGTACGCTTATATGGACGCCCGCAAGGTAGGCGGGCTGGTTATCGAGTTGATGCAGAAACGAAACCGGCCGCCCGGTTAGCCGGTCGGTCAATCCCTTGATCAACTTTAATAATAAGGAGGAAGAATATGAAAGTACTTGTTATCGGTGGGAGTGGCCTTTTTGGTCGTAAGACAGTGTTTCACCTGCTAAAGGACAAGGATGTGTCTGGCGTGGTCTCAATGGACCTGGCCCCCCCGAAAGACTGGTTTATGAAGCAAATTGAAAGCCATAAAGACAAGTTCAACTTTATCCGTGGTGATGTCTCCCAGCTTGAGGATATCCTGAACGCCATGAAATTATATCCCGTGGACGGGGTGGTCAACTGGGCTTTTGTTATGAGGGAAGCTAATACCCAACCCCGGCTGAGTACAAAAGTTAATGTTCTGGGTATGTGCAACTCCTTTGAAGCAGCCCGCCTGATGGGAGTAAACCGGGTAATCTATGCCAGTTCTGAGACTGTTTATGGCTCGCAGGATAAGTACGGGGATAGAGATGTAGTCGAAGATGACCAGCTCTACCCGAGCCATTCCTACGCGATTTGTAAACGCTTTGCCGAGATATTAGCCGGCCAGTATTCGACTCTATATGATATGAAAATCACCGGTGTCCGCCCCACCATCGGCTACGGACACGGGGGAATCTCTCCGGCCCAATACTGGTCGGATATGCCCTCGATGGCAGCCGTGGGAAAACCTTTCTCCATGGAAATGGATGGCACCAGCCTGTCTTCCCTGGTAGCCGCCGACGACCTGGGAGAATTTACCAAAAGGCTGATTAAAGCCCCGTCATCTCCGTATCCGGTATATAATGTTGGTGGTCCTCCCACCAGTGCCAGGGATTTAGCCGATGTAGTGCGTAAATATATCCCCGATGCCAAGATAGAATTCGGGGACAGAGAACCACCCTCCGGTCGGGGAGGAGGACTGCCCTCGAAGGTAAGTATGGCCAGAGCTATAGCGGACTTCGGCTTTGCCTGTATGCCCATAGAAGAAGCGGTCTTAATTCATATCAATGACGCCAGGACGGAGGCGGGTCTGGAGCCGATAACGGGCTGATTTAGGGATAACAATATAGTGCAATGTGTCGTTGAGATTGATTGCAGGCCGTGTTTGGCTTTAACCGCAACTCGCTGACTGAGCGGGCGGGCTGGGCCAACTGATTATGATGAAAACAGCTGGCAAGTCGGAGATAAGCTTTATCGCCTTCGACCTGGATGGGACTTTGCTAACGAGTACAGGCGTTTTGGCGCCCGAAGGTGTTCAGCTGCTCAAAAAAGCCGCTCAGGAAGGTGTGCATGTTGTTCCTGCTACCTCACGTGTCCTCGATTCTGTTTGACCTTTTTGTCAGGCGCTGGAAATAAACGGTCCGGCTATCTGTACAAACGGGGCTCAGATATATGGTTCGCCTGACGGGCCGATCTGGTCTAGCCTCACATTCTCAAAAGAGATTGGACTGGAGATAACCGCTTTAGCCGATGCTAACGGGTGGGAGCTAAGTACTACGGTCGGGCCTGTCACCTACTACCGGCAGCGCCCCGGTCAAGCGCTCGGTCCATTCTCTCCGCAGGGAGGAATAGTTGGTAAGAACAGGGTTATAGTAAGCAATAATTCGGATGCCATTTCGGATTCTCCCTCACGGATTTTAGCTTCTGACCCTGAAGCTATAAGAAGCATACAAGCCCTTT
>JAZFUA010000246.1:0-5312 GCA_036446975.1 Dehalococcoidales bacterium | reverse complement strand
TATTTTTCGTTATACTGGAAGGAATGAATAACCAGGATAAAGATTTCGTAATCCCAAATATTGGTTTCTGGAGAAGACACAGGTATAGAAATTCATGCGATAATATCAACGTCAGTGTCCCGAACGCTGCGCATTACTTCGGTGGAGGACGATTGCGAACATTTACTGACGTAAGTTGAAGATTGTCGACCGGGCTTGCCGTAGTGTGGGCCCTCTTTACGTCAATATCTGTAACGGCACAATATCTCCGGGTCATTTCCAAGCTGGAATGGCCGAGCATTCGTTGTAGGCTGAACAAGTCACCTCCGTTCCTGAGGAATGAGATTGCGGCAGTGTGGCGAAAAGTGTGTGGTGAACACCTTACCCCTGTTAATTTGGCTTTTTGACCGTAGCGTCTCATCATCGTTTCTATCATTCGGCCTTTAAGTGGTTTCCCTTCACGGTTTAGAAAGACAAAATCGTATTTTGGTGTTGCTGGTTCAAGGCGGTAGCGTTCGATATAATACCACAGCACCCGTTGCAGTTGTTTGCCTACTGGAATTGTTCGTTCTTTATTTCCCTTTCCCCGAACAGTTCCGACTCCGTCTTCCAGGCGCAGGTTTTCGATCTTCATGGAGCAGAGCTCTGATAACCTGATGCCGGTATCGAGGAAAGTCAGAATGATAGCAAAATCACGGTACCCGGTCGCTGTCTTTTTGTTGATGACCTTAAGCAATTGTTCGATTTGAGAATCTGAAAACGATGGAATCACTTTTACCGGCGGGCGCGGAATTTTCACACCAATAAACGGGTTGATCTTGATGATTTCTTCTGAGACAAGCCAGGAGTAGAATATTCTGAGACTGCGGGCATAAAGGTTGACGGTATGTCCGGAGAGGTTTTTATCTTGTACAGGTGTAAAACTATGTGCGGCATAGCACCGTGCCTGTTGCAGATAAGCGATAAACCCTCTGATTTCATGGCGCGTCACGTCGATAAAATGTATGCTTTCTCCTTGGGTTTCAAGGAATCTCTGAAAGTATCTAACACTGCTGGTGACGGCCTCTGTGGAACGGGGACTTTTCCCCTCTGTGGATGAGCAGAGTTGATAGCCGGCGATTAGCCTTTCCGGGGTTGTAGGTCTTGTAACGTTCATTTTGTCCCTCCACTAAAACATAAAAGCAGGTGCTCTTTTGGCAACAGATGCGTTCATGGAATTGCCTGTGGAAGGGATAAATGAAGCTAAATAGTCGAAATTTGCGGCTTCTCGGTTATTACACATCTGCGTACCCGCGTGTAAAGCAGGTGCTCTAACCAACTGAGCTAACCGCCCCCTTATGTCCTGAAATCAGGGGGCCTTTTTTACACCCCTTAGTTTGGCGCGCTTGGCGGGGTTCGAACCCACGACCTCAGCCTCCGCAGGGCTGCGCTCTATCCAGCTGAGCTACAAGCGCTCTTTCCCTCTTTAATCTACCTTGGTGTTAGTAAAGTGCCGAAGGAGAGATTTTAAATCTCACGCCCTTGCGGACACTACGCCCTGAACGTAGCGCGTCTGCCATTCCGCCACTTCGGCAGTAAGGACGATTTAACTTTAACTTATCCGAAAATATTCGTCAACCAACCGGTCTTAGCCGGCTTCTTTATTATTAAATTGACCCGTCTAAAGATACCGTTTAGAATATACTTGGTACAAACTACAAAAGAGGTGGGATATTGCATCAGAAGACGACACTGGATAACGGACTGCGAATTGTTACCACTACCATGCCGCATACCCGCTCAGTATCTATCTGCTTCTTTATCGGAGTCGGTTCCAGATACGAGAGTGAGGCACAGGCCGGTATTTCCCATTTTATTGAACACCTGCTGTTTAAGGGCACCTCAAAGCGGGAGACATCCAGAAAAATATCTGAGACGATAGAGGGAGTAGGGGGAGGGCTTAACGGAGGCACTGATAAGGAATTAACCCTCTACTGGATACGGGTAACTCAGCCCCATTTTCACCTGGCTTTGGATGTGCTGGTAGATATGCTGTTGCATTCCCGGTTTGACCCTGGGGATATAGAGAAAGAACGCCAGATCATTATCGAGGAAATGCATATGACAAAGGACTCGCCATCACAGCAAGTTCATATGCTCATTGACGAAATATTGTGGCCCGGACATCCCCTGGGGCGAGATATCGCCGGGACCAAGGAATCAATGGGCACCATTACCAGGGATATGATGCTTGGCTATCTTGGAACCAAATACCTGCCTGGTAATACCGTGGTGGCTGTTACCGGTAATATCCAGCATCAAGAGGCGGTTGATGCTGTGAATCAGGCTATCGGTAGCTGGAGTAACCGGCGATCTTCCCCCAAATATTCAGCTTATAAGAAACAACCTAACCCGCGGCTCCTGATTGAGAGACGAGATACAGAGCAGGTTCACCTCTGTCTGGCCTTACCCGGCTTGTCACTTAGCGACCCCAGGCGCTTTACTCTTGACCTGATTAATGTAATTCTGGGCGAGGGAATGAGCAGCCGTCTCTTTACCGAAATACGGGATAACTTAGGGCTTGCCTACAGTATTAATAGCTATAATGACCATTTGCTCGATTCAGGTTCTTATACTATCTATGCGGGGGTAGAGCCGCGAAACCTGCCGGTGGCTGTCAGGGCAATTACAGAACAGCTTTCCCTGCTGAAGGAGCCAATTCCTGGAGATGAAGTAACCAAAGCGAAGGAGCTAGCCAAGGGGCGTCTGTTACTGCGTACTGAAGATACCCGTAGCGTTGCCGGCTGGATGGGTGGACAGGAAATCCTTTCCGGAAGCATTCTTACCGTTGACGAGGTGGTATCACTTATTGATGCTATCACCGCTGACCAAATGAATGAGCTGGCCCGGGAGCTATTTGTGGGTGAAAATCTGCGCCTGGCGGTAGTCGGTCCGGTTGATGAGGACGAATCTCTGGAAGGGTTGCTCATACTGTAGACGAATTTATCTATCCTACTCATTGAGATTTTTCAGGCAACTCTATCCCTTAATTCTTTTACCCTTTCGGTATAAAAAAACAGCCGTAGTTTTCAGGCTACGGCTGTTTCTAATACCTCACTTAAAAGTGTGGCACCTGTTACTACATCATCCCGCCCATATCACCCATACCACCACCTGGAGGCATGCCGGGCATGGGGTTCTTTTCCGGAATATCGGTGATCAGTGATTCGGTAATCAGCACCATCCCAGCGATACTTGCGGCATTTTGCAAAGCTGACCTGACTACCTTGGTCGGGTCAATGATACCCTTCTCTGACATGTTGCCGAAATCATCGGCAACGGCATCGTAGCCAACTCCGGGTTTGCTCTTCTTGACCGCATCTATTATCACCGAGCCATCACGACCGGCGTTTTCCGCAATCCAGCGAACCGGCTCTTCGACAGCTTTCTTCACGGTATTGATACCAACGATTTCATCACCACTGGCGTCTACCTTATCCAGAACTTTTAAGGAATTAAGTAGAGCAACGCCGCCACCGGGTAGAATACCCTCTTCAACGGCTGCCCGGGTAGCTGACAGGGCGTCCTCAACCCGATGTTTCCTTTCTTTGAGTTCAACTTCGGTAGCGGCTCCTACCTTGATTACGGCTACCCCACCGACCAGCTTCGCCTGCCTCTCCTGCAGTTTCTCCCGGTCAAAATCAGAGGTTGTTTCCTCTATTTGAGCTTTAAGCTGCTTGATTCTGCCCGTAATGGCATCTTCTTCCCCTTTACCTTCTACAATAGTGGTATTATCCTTGTCTGAAGTAACCCGTCGGGCCCGGCCCAGGTCCTCTACGGTAACTGAGTCCAGCTTGCGTCCAACTTCTTCTGAAATAACCTGTCCGCCGGTAAGAATTGCCATATCTTCCAGCATTGCTTTACGGCGGTCACCAAACCCCGGGGCTTTAACAGCTAAAATATTAAGGGTTCCCCGCAGCTTATTAACCACCAGCGTGGCCAGGGCTTCACCGTCCACATCTTCGGCAACGATAAGCAGGTTCTTTGATATCTGCAGTATCTTCTCCAGCGCCGGTAACAGGTCAGAGATAGCTGAAATTTTCTTATCAGTGAAAAGAATATAGGGGTCTTCTATAACCGTTTCCATCTTCTCGGTATTAGTAACGAAGTAAGCGCTGATGTAACCCCGGTCGAATTGCATACCTTCCACATATTCTGTCTCATACTCAAGGCCCTTGGACTCCTCGACAGTAATAACTCCATCCTTGCCTACTTTGTCCATAACCTCGGCAATTAAGTCGCCAATTCTTTCATCTTTGGCTACGATATTGGCTACCTGGGCAATCTGTTCCTTACCCTTTACCTCGGTAGATACCCGCTTAAGCTCTTCGATAATTGCCCGGGTGGCCTTCTCAATACCCCTCTTCAGAGCCAGAGGCTCAGCGCCGGCAGTCACATTCTTAAATCCGTGGGTAATTATGGCGTGGGCCAGGATAGTTGAAGTAGTCGTCCCGTCACCACAGGCATCATTGGTCTTGCTGGCGGCCTCTTTAACCAGTTGAACTCCCATGTTCTCAAAGGGGTCGGGCAGTTCAATTTCTCTGGCAATGGTAACCCCGTCATCTATTACTGAAGGAGCTCCCCATTTTTTATCCAGTGCCACAGGTCGCCCTTTAGGCCCCAGGGTTACCTTAACGGCATCAGCCAGAACATCTATTCCTTTCTTCAGGGTGCGTCTCACTTCCTCATCAAATACAATTTGTTTTGCCATATTTTATCCTCCTCTCAGTTACCCGATTTGTTACTTGGTCCTTTTAGCCAGAATATCGCTCTCGCGTAATATCATCAGATCTTCATCGTCAATTGAATTTGAAGGGGACATGGGCCTTTCCACACGAATTACTTCGGCTCCCAGGTCCGCCAGTATGAAGGTGCAGAATTTTCCCGGGGTCATGGTGCCCAGATCCAGAACTTTGATGCCTTCCAGGGGTAAAGGCGATGTTTCTACTCCGGATGTTGTCATATTCTCACCTCCTTGTTCACGAGGATTTCTTTGCCGTAATCACGCCGAGCTGGTGTGGCAGCAGCCACCAGTAATCCACGTCTTTGAAGCCTGCGCTTGTGAGAAAATCCTCGAAATCCGCTCCGGTGTTCACACGGCCCGTATAACGGCCGTTCCTGATCATTTGGAGGTTCATGAGCGCGGGGTCGAGGGGGCCTGTTTTGTCTTCCTGGAGCATGAAATCGATGATCAGAATCGTGCCGCCGGGTTCAAGCGCCTCGAATGTATGGGTGAAGATCTTGATCTCGTCCTCCGGCAGGTAACCCTGGAGTGGTGTGATAAACGAGATGAG
>JAZFUA010000245.1:0-13763 GCA_036446975.1 Dehalococcoidales bacterium | reverse complement strand
GGTACTGATGCTGCTTGGAGCAAACAGATTACGCTTAATTATTTAACAACTAGGCTCGCAGACCGATTAGGATGCGATATAAACACAGACCGTGAAGCTCTTTTTAGGTTGCAGGCTGTCATATTTGGACTATACAATGGTGCGATGGAAGCTATTAAATCCGTGAACTTACAGGTGAGCTAAGTCCGTTTTTCTGGACAGTTTAAGGTGGGCTTCGCCCCTCTTTTTTCTTCTCCTCCACCTTAAAAGGGGGCGGGGTTAATACCACACTTTTACCCTGAGCCCCGAGCTTTGTCCAGAGCCGTCCGCGCCCCATAGGTTAAGAAGGCGTCAGCGCTGTCCACGGTGCTGAGGGTGAACCCCCTGTCAACCGCCCAGCGGATATTACCCTGTGAGGCAAACATACCGGCCGGTTTGCCGGCTTTGGCGGCTGCCTCCAGCACCCTGTCGAAGGCGGCTACATATTCGGCATTGTTCCAGTCCGGACCCCTTAATCCAAAACTGAGAGAAAGGTCCATTGGCCCCACATAAACCGCGTCTATCCCGTCCACGGCCAGAATATCATCAACATTATCCACCGCTTTCCGGGTCTCTATCTGGACTATTACCAGTATCTCTTCATTGGCCGTGTCACGGTAATCCGGGTCGAAGAGCGCCGCCCTTCTGGGCCCGTATCCCCTGAGACCTTCAGGTGGATATTTACAGGCCCGCACCGCATTTTCCGCCTCTTCCCTGGTGTTGACCCAGGGGACGAGTACACCGTGGGCACCCAAATCCAGAATCCTCTTGATGATGACTTTATCGTTCCACTGCGGCCTGACGATAGGAGTGCAATTACTGCCGTTCATACTTTGCATCATCAGTTGCATTGTCTCCAGACCGATGACAGAATGCTCGCCATCAATCAGGAGCCAATCGAACCCGATACGGGACAATACTTCAGTCACATCCGGATGTCCGAGACTGACAAAAGTCCCGATAACTTCCTGCCCAGTTTTCAGTTTTTCTTTCAGGATATTTTTCAAAGACCCGCCCTCCTGTCCGGTAGGATTATAAAGCCCATTATGCAACATCAGTCAATAAGTGTAAAGTAAGTAATCAAAGATGGGGTTTCGCCTCTTTCTTTCTTCTATTCGCACCCGTCACGCTTGATGGACTCTGTCCTAAAAGTGCTATATCCCTGTCATTCTGAGCACAGCGAAGAATCTATTTCATTCTACTCTGAGCACAGATTCTTCGTCACTTCGTTCCTCAGAATGACATTTGAGGCAAAGCCCGCTTGATAGAAAGAATACACAGGGACAGGGGTTTAATAGATTAGCTGGACAGGAATGAATATCACCTGCTATTGTAATATCAGGGATATGAAGCAGATATTATTAATACTGGCAGTGCTAATCACCGGGCTGCTGGCTATCGGGTGCAAGGCCAGCGTCGGGCTGGGAGAGGAATTCTCCCTTGCAGCCGGCAAAGGCGCCGTTGTCAGAGGAGAAAACCTTGAAATCACTTTTCTGGAGGTCACCGAAGACAGCCGCTGCCCGAAGGAAGTCACCTGTGTCTGGGAAGGCCGGGCCAGAAGCCTGGTGCGGATTATCAGTTATTCCATTGACGTGGAGATTGAGCTTACCGAGCCGGGACTGACAGACGAGGGTAATGATGTGATCTTCAGAAACTACCTGATTACCTATCACCTGCTGCCCTATCCTCAAGCCAATGTGGAAACAAATAGAAGCGACTACCGATTACGGTTAACCATCAACAAACTAAAATAGAGAGCAAGTGTAAGCGGGGGTTTTTTCTTCATTTCCAGAACATCAGCCGTAAGAAGAGCACAGAAAGGAATAATCTGCTATACTGAGCTAGTTTGAAGTCTTTGGGGAGGCAAAGTTAATGGAACTGACAGCAAATACCCGGGAGATCCTGGGCAAAAAAGTCAAGGTACTACGCCGCCAGGGGATAACCCCGGTACACCTTTTCGGACACAGTATTGAACCACTACCGTTACAGTGTGACACGTCCGAACTTAAGAAGGTACTTACCCGCACAGGAACAACCGGACTCATCAATTTGAAAATCGGCAAGGCGAGGAAAACAAGAAATGTGATGGCCCGTGAAGTCCAGATAGATCCGATAACGGATGAGCTGCTTCATGTTGATTTTTACCAGGTGAGGATGGAGGAGAAAATAAGGGTGGAGGTGCCTATCATTATGGTCGGAGAAGCACCGGCTCTGAAATTAAAAGAGAATTTCCTCACCCATGAACTGACCAGTTTAACTGTTGAATGTCTCCCTGACGAGATTCCCAGCCGGGTGGAGCTTGACCTGAGTTCTCTCGAAGAGGCGGAGCAAACGATTCATGTGAAGGACCTCAGCCTGGCTGAGGGAATAACAGTCCTGACTAACCCGGAACAGATGATAGCCAAAATCAGCGCCGGCTTTGTGGAGAAGGCAGTAGGGGAAGAGGGAGTTGCCGCACCTGAAAGACTGGCAGCACCTGGAGAAGAGAGCACTTCCACCGATTAATACAGGCAACAAGAATATAAGACAGCTAATCGGCTGCCTTTAGGCTTGTTGCTCGGTGAGAAAGCGCTGTGCCGAGATAGCGGCGGTAGCACCATCACCGGTAGCGGTTACTACCTGCCTGGCAAACTTAGCGAGTATGTCACCGGCGGCAAAAACCCCGGGCACTTTGGTCTCCATTTCGTTATTAGTGATGATATGCCCGGCAGGGTTCAGTTCCAGAACGTCTTTCAGGTAGCCTGTATCCGGCTCAAAACCGATAGTGACAAAGATACCAGCCACTTCCAGGCTGGATTTTTCTCCCGTTTTTACCTGATTGACCTTGAGCCCGGTCACAAAAACATCGCCCTCAATCTCATCAACGGTAGTATTCCAGAGGAATTCTATCTTGGGTTCAGCTATGGCCCTTTCCTTTAGAATAGCCGTAGCCCGGAGTTGGTCACGGCGGTGTATCACGGTGACCTTAGAGGCAAACTTGGCTAGATGCAAAGCTTCAGTAATAGCGGTGTCACCACCACCGGCCACGGCAATCGGCCGGTCTTTAAAGAAAGGAGCGTCACAGGTGGCACAGTAAGAGACTCCTCTTCCGGTAAACTCATCCTCTCCCGGGACGCCCAGTTTTCGCCGTCTGGCAGCGCCGGCAAAAATCACCGCCCTGGCTTCAAAATCACCTCCGCTGGTCTTGACCACCTTTCGATTGCCCTCTTTCAACTCGAACCCGTTAGCTTCTGCCATAATGATTTTTAACCCGAACTTCTCCGCCTGTTGTTGCATCAATTGAGCCAGATCAAAACCGCCGATACCATCGGGAAAGCCGGGGTAATTTTCTATTTGGTCGACATTAGCAATCTGACCACCAATCATTTCTTTCTCCAGTAGCAGAGTATCAAGCCTGGCTCTAGCCGTATAAATTCCGGCAGTAAGTCCCGCCGGACCACCACCGATAATCACCACATCATAATTACGTTGCTCTGCCAATGTTATTCTCCTATCCCTATCTCTTTCTGAACCTCGATAGTATCAATCAGCTGACGGATATCGAATTTTCCTGAGATTCTAATCTCACCATTAAGAAGCAACAGGGGTAAGGAGAGTTTTTTGTCCTTGATTATCCCCTGCCACTCCAGTAAATCCTCACTGTCTCCAGCTTCGGCCAAGTCAAAGTAGGCCAGTTGGATTTCGTCGTCAAAGCTGTTTTTGATTCGCTGTCTGGTTAAATTCAGAATTTCCGGGGAAGACCAGTCCAGACCGCAGGCTATCTCGCAATCCACGGAGCAGCTATCATTCAAAATATTAATTTGAATGATTTGCTTATGCAAGGGCAGCATCCAATGTCTTTTTCAGTTCTGATTTTGGCCAGGCGCCAACTACATTTTTGACCGGTTCTCCATTTTTAAAGATTAGCAGGGTGGGAATACTCATTATTCCATAGGCAGCCGCTGTCTGAGCGTTATTATCAACATCCAGTTTAACAAAGCTTATCTTATCTGAGTATTCCTCCGCCAATTCATCCAGGATCGGGGCAACCATCAGGCAGGGCTTGCACCAGGCTGCCCAGAAGTCCACCAACACCGGCTTCTCAGCTTTTAACACCATTTGCTCGAAGGTACTATCTTCAACAGGTACAGGTTTACTCATAACTTTCCTCCTTAATTTTCTCACATATATTTCGTTCTACGGTCTGTTTGGCTAAACCGATAGCATTCTTAATCGCCTTGGCCCGACTGCGGCCGTGAGCAATGATAATATTCCCGTTTACTCCCAGAAGACATGAACCGCCATATTCCCGGTAATCCAGTCTTTTAGACCAGGACTCCATTCCGATATCACGGTGGAAGGCTCGCGCCGGAAGATTGTAGGCCTTGGAGAAGACCCGCCCGGATTGGCTGAGCGAATACAGCCAGCTTGTGCTCATACCCTCAATTGTCTTTAGGACAATATTGCCAATGAAGCCATCGGCAACGATAACATTAGTTGTCCCGGCCGAGATATCATGACCCTCCACATTACCGACAAAATTCAGCTTGGTTTTCTTAAGCAGTTGATAGGTCTCCCGTACCAAACGGTTGCCCTTCTTTTCCTCTTCGCCGTTATTTAACAGACCAACACTGGGAGAACTAATATCAAATATCTCCCTCATATAAGTAGAACCCAACTTGGCGAATTGGACCAGGTGGTTTGGCCGGCACTCTGTATTAGCCCCACCATCGATGAGGAGTACCGGAGCCGTGGTGCTGACATTAATCAGGCAACCTATAGCCGGCCGCTCAACACCCGGTATTTTCCCCAAACTGACCAGAGAAGAATACAATACAGCCCCGGTATTACCCGCCGAGACAAAGGCTGAAGCCAGCCCGTCCTTCAGAAGGTTAGTGCCCAGCACAATTGAAGAATCCGGTTTGCTGCGAACCGCCTCAACGGGTGATTCGTGAGGGTCAATAACCTGTCCGGCGTCAATAATGCTCATACCCAGTTTTCCCACATGACGACCCGCCAGCACATAGAGTATCTCTTTTCTGCCCACCAGGGCAATTTCCACTTCATACTCCCGGGCAGCCTTTATGGCCCCTTTTACTACCTCGTGGGGAGCGTACTCCCCACCGGTGGCGTCAACGGCAATTATCATTGTGTTTCCTCAGTTAATACCCTCTCCCAAAGGTCACAACGCCCTCCCCAACGGGCAAGAGCCTGGCCATTGGTGGAAATCTGGGCTATCTCGCAAAGGTTAGGGCAGGATTTGCACTCAAAGGAAGAGGTATGGTATTTTACTTCGCTTACTTCAAAGCCATTGAACTTGGTTGCCTTTTTGTTGATCATTTCTTCATGCACCAGCAGAGCCGCGCCTATAGCCCCCATAAGCTCGTGATGGGGAGGGACAATGACTTCGGTCTCAAGCTCTGCTTCAAACGCTTTAACTATAGCATGGTTAAAGGCAACCCCTCCCTGAAAGATTACCGGGGTTTTGATTTCCTTCCCCAGACCGACATTATTTATAAAGTTACGCACCAGTGCCTGGCACAGTCCGTAGAGAATGTCTTCAATTCGATGCCCCACCTGCTGCTTGTGGACCATATCCGATTCTGCAAAAACCGTGCACCTTCCAGCGACACGCACCGCAGTCTGGCTATTCATTGCTCGCTGGCTGAACTCCTCGATAGTCATATTAAGGCGCAACGCCTGGTGGTCCAGAAAGCTGCCTGTACCGGCAGCGCATATGGTATTCATCCCAAAATCAGTTACAACCCCGTCCCTGATAATAATAATCTTACTGTCCTGCCCCCCGATCTCGATAACAGTTTGTACTTCAGGAAAATAAAACATGGAGGCCGTGGCGTGGCTGGTAATCTCATTTTTAACTAAATCGGCATTTACAATTACCCCGGCCAGGTAGCGAGCGCTACCCGTAGTAGCCACCCCGCAGATTTCAGCATCTCCGGGCAGTTGTTTTTTAACCTGCGCCAGCCCCTGCTGCACCATCTCAATGGGTTGACCCCTGGTCGGCAGGTAAATATGAGCAATAAGCTCATCCTTTTCATTTATTATTGCCAGTTTGGTAGTTACCGAACCAACATCAATCCCCAGATAGGCTTCCATCTACTCTCCTCAAACGGCTGCTACTTTCCGATTATGATTGCCTGCCTTCCGCTTGCGTTCAAGCAGGTCAACGAAGGCCTCCAACCTGGTCAACATACCGGTTTTACTCATTTGCTCATCACAGAGAATGGTCAGCACCGGAATATTCTCCCTGGTAGTGGGCATAATATTTTGAGCTATTATTTCCGGCATACAGGTAAAAGGCGCCAGGTGCACTATCCCGTGGTAGTCCTTATGGTGCAACACCTTTTCTCCTATTGATTCCCATCCATCACCACCAATATCTCTTTTAAGGTAGGGTAAAGCCGCCTTATGAATCCTGTCTTTCTCTTTAATACCCAGCGGATTAAGAAACAGACTGAATTTAGTCCAATCCGACATAAAGGTTGACCGTCTTACCTCCACCCCCAGTTTACCCAACTCATTCTCCATATCAAAATTAGAAAATGGCTCCAGCACCACAAAAAACTCACCGACAATACCAACTATCAATGGCCGAGCCTGAGAGTCTTTATCTACCCGGCCAAGCCGGCTGATATAGGTTTCCTCTACCGCTTTCAGGGACCTGTGATCCTCCGCTTCATCGATAGCCTCTACTGCTTTAGAGTATAGCTGGTTAGCCGTTCCTTTTTCCAGTTCCACCGCCCGCACCTTTTGTACCTCCATCTCAACCCTGTCCAGTGCGTTGAGCTTTTTCAGGCCGAAGCGGAAGGCTGAAATAATTTTTAGCCAGGGAGCGTTGCCGGCCAGATGTTTGATTATTTTCAGCAGGCCAAAAAACTTGTGCTCTGAAACTCCCAGCTGAATCATTTCAATATTATAGCCCAGGTCCTGAAGGATTTGTTCCTGCGTCCTGGCATAGTAACCCAGGCGGCAGGTGCCGTAACCACTGGGCACAAGCAGGGTATCGGCTCCCAGTTCAGCGACTTCAATCAGGTTACCCAAAGTCAGCTTAAAGGGAATACACAAACCTTCAGGCGAATGTTTGACCCCGAGAGAGAGGGTGCGCTGGTTAGTCAACGGCGGTGTAACGAAATCGATATCAAGCCTTCGGAACATGGTTTTTAAAGGTATATACAAACTGCCCATATGGGGCGCACTTACACGCATACTTTCGTCTCTTTCCTTTTTTTCCTCTGTTTCTTCCTCTGTATCATGTCGGTGAAAGCCTCCAGCCGGGTAACCACCCCGGCTTCAGCGGTATGCTCTTCAAGAGTGAGACACATAAAAGGGGTATTCATTTGCCTGGCTGATTGCCGGCGTACCGTATCCATCATCAAGGAATCAGGACCACAACCGAAAGCCATGATACCGATAACACCATCGGCCTCATTTTGCAGGTAGTACCCGCCAGCACCGACAACTTCTTCCTCGTATGTCCAGTAAGAGCCCCCCGTGAGTCTAATTATGGCCGATTTAAGCTCCCGGGTCGGTACCATTTCCGGGGTTACCACCCGGCTACCGGTTTGCTCCAGCCGGTGGACAAGGCGGTGGTTGATATACTCATCATAAAGCAGGTAGGGGTGTCCAATAAGGGCAATAGTAGCTCGGGGTGAATCCGGTAAACCGGCAGTCACTCCAGAATCTTCACCGGACAAGCCCGTTATTCTTTCTATAGCCTCAGGGGGCGTTAATTTCTGACTGGACATCAGTTGCCGATAATCCAGGTATGCCTGCCAGGCAACCAGGCTGGCCTGTTGAACCTTAAGCGGGTTCCAGGTAAAATGGCGGCCCAAGCGGTAAATTTCCTGATAAAGCTGTCTTTTACCTTTATTAATATCAATATCTATCTCCAGAATTGGTGGAGACTCCGGAATAACAGCCTTAGTCATATCCGGTAAGCCAAGAAACTTGGAGCAATTATAAACTTTGTTTTCCACGCTGCGGATAGCTGGGATAAAAATATAGTCGCATTTGTCCACCAATGAAAGAACATGCCCCAGGAAAGCCTTAACCGGTAAACAGGTTTCAGCTACTACCCTGGCCGAACCCCTGGTTAACATCACCTGGGTGGTTGAGGCCGAGACCACAACTTCTGCTCCCAGTTCTTCAAAGAAAGTCTGCCACATCGGGTAGTATTTATAGTAGAGCAAAGCTCTGGGAATGCCTATCCTAATTTTTCCCACCGTTGAATTCCTTTTTTACTTCAACCAGTGTTTCAGGACTGGCTACCAGGTCAACCACTGTCATAGCCAGAGCCTTGGCAGCATCGAGCATTCCATTAACACCCTTTTCCGAGGCAGCAGCCAAAGCGAATTCGGCCGAGTGGAGTAATATCTCTTTTGCGGCTATAGCCACAAAAGGGTGGATGCCGGGTACCAGCTGGCTGACATTACCCATATCGGTACTGCCGAAGGATTCATCAGGATCAGAAAGAGCGATATTTCGACCCAAGGACTGCATATTCCAGCTGAACAATTGAGCTAGAGGCAAATTATTACGCATAGAGTCATAGCGTGTCTCACCCCACTTGTATTCCAGTCGGGCTCCGCTGGCATTGGCAGCCCCGATAAAGCAGTTAAGAACTCTTTCTTTCAGTTCATCAAGGTAATCGTTTTCCATAGCCCTCACAATAAAGTTTCCCGCACTGTGAGACGGAACAATGTTAGCCGCTTCTCCCCCATCTGTAATAATGCCATGAATGCGGGCGGTACTCCTGATGTGCTGGCGTAATGAATTAATACCAGCGAAGGATTGGAGCATAGCTTCCAGGGCATTGATACCTTCCTCTGGCCGGGCAGCGGCGTGAGCCGCTTTACCAAAGAATTCAACATCCAGCGTCTGGCAGGCAAGAGCCTCCGTGGTGGCAATATCACCTACCCCGGGGTGGACTATCATGGCTACATCCAGATCAGTGAAAGCTCCCCTCTCCGCCATTATTATTTTACCGCCGAACAGTTCCTCAGCCGGAGTGCCGATAACCAGAATGCTACCCCCATGCCGGTCTATAGCCAGTTTGGAAGCCACCGCAGCGCCAACAGCACAGGTAGCAATAATATTGTGACCGCAGCCGTGACCCAGACCGGCCAGGGCATCATACTCAGCCAGAATAGCAATAGCCGGACTTCCCGTTCCGTAGCTGGCTCTAAAGGCAGTTGGCAACTGACAGATACCCATCTCGACGGAAAAACCGTTTTCTTTGAGGTATTGAGTTAGCCAGTCGGCTGCTTTCACTTCATGAAAACCCAGTTCCGGGTTAGAGTGAATTTTCAAAGAAAGCTCAGCAAGCTGACTGCGAGCGGCATTTATTTCACTCGTAATTGAATTTTTTAACTTTTCGGTCTCCATACTCTCCTGGAATGCAATCCATTTAACTTACATTATAGCTTAAATGGCACCTGAATTTCTAGCTTCTGCCGGGCAGTAGCTTTGATTATCCTAACATCAGTATGCATGGTCTGATATATAAATTTGCAAATATAACTTGCATTTATCACTTAATTATGATATTCTTTTAGCGGACATTAGAGATAAGCATTGAGTGGGGTTTGTTCCCACTTTTTTATTATCAAGGAAAATTTTAAAATTGGAGGTTTTTATCCGAGATGAAGAGTGATTTTTTACTCGCAATCACACAAATCTCGGCCGAGAAGAACCTGCCCAGCGAAGTAGTCTTGTCTGCGGTCGAGACAGCGCTGGTTTCAGCTTACCGGAAGGATAATTTTACACCTACCCAGAACATCTCGGTAACAATTAATCCTTCAAGCGGTAAAGTCCAGGTGTGGGCTGAGAAAATAGTGGTTAAACGGCCTTCGGATACCAGCTGTGAGATATCGCTGGGGGAGGCACGCCTGATCAAAGCGGACGCCCAGATAGATGAGGCTCTTATGGTAGAGTCCACTCCCAGCAACGCCGGACGAATTGCCGCGCAAACGGCCAAGCAGGTTATTTTACAACGCCTTCATGAAGCGGAACATAGTGCCATATTTGAAGAATATGCTGACCGGGAAGGTGAGATTGTCACCGGGTTGGTGCAACGCATGGAACCAAGACAAATCTTTATTGATTTGGGTAGAACCGAGGCACTGTTACCGGCCGCTGAGCAGGTTCCCGGTGAAAGATACCGGATAGGCCAAAGACTTAAGGTTAGCATTTTAGAGGTGGTCCGCACCAATAAAGGCCCCAGGGTGATAGTAACCCGTTCACACCCGGATTTACTTCGTCGGCTTTTTGAGATGGAGATTCCTGAGATTTTTAATGGGACAGTTGCCATAGAATCAGTGGCCCGTGAGGCTGGTTATCGGAGTAAAGTAGCTGTATCGGCCCATCAGGAAGGCATTGACCCTGTTGGCTGCTGCGTAGGGTTACGAGGTATCAGGATACAAAATATTGTCAACGAGTTAAATGGCGAGAAAATAGACGTGGTGATGTGGAACCAGGAACCCGTTACTTTTATTGCCAATGCTCTCAGCCCGGCCCAGATAGTCAGCGTTGCCCTGAATGAAGAAGAGGGATTAGCCACTGTAGTCGTCCCTGACAGGCAGCTTTCATTAGCTATCGGCAGAGAGGGTCAGAATGTCAGACTGGCGGCTAAACTAACCGGCTGGCGAATTGATATCAAGAGTGTTTCGGCAGTCGAGGCAGAAAAAGCCGCAGAGGCTGAGGTTTCAGTTGAGGCTGAACTGGAAGAAGAGGAAGCTTTAGTTGACAAGGAAGTTCCAGCCGAAATAGCGGATATTCCGGAACCCGGCCTGACTCCCGAGGAGGCGGCTGAATCGGTACCCGTTGCCGATACTGCACCGGTTACTCCTCCAGTTCCGCTTGAACCACCTGCAGCAGTCCCGAAACCGGGACTTCGCTTTGCTGAAGATATTTTAACTTCGGCGCCAACCAAAGCCCCGACGAAAACAAAAAAGAAGAAGGGCAAGGGTTCTCAGGATAGAGACAGGGATAGTAGGGACAGTGATGAAGAGAGAGTCAGTACCAAGAGACCACGCCGGCAAGTGGACATCTTTTTAGAAGATGAAGATGATGAAGATGTGGAAATCTTTATAGATGATAAAGACGAGGAAGATGCGGAAGATGAGGAAAAGCTTTAACTCATGTTCAGTCAAGCATATTCCGCAGCGGACTTGCGTGGCTTGCCGTGAAGTAAAAACCAAGCAGGAATTGATCCGCCTGGTACGCATTTCCGATAGCAGTGTAGAGGTAGATACCGGAGGTAAGAAAGCCGGCCGGGGCGCTTATTTATGTCGGACGCAAGAGTGCTGGGAGAGCGGGATTAATAAAAGCCGTTTAGAGCATAACTTAGGCACCACTCTCACCCGGGAAAACCGGGAGCAGCTAATCAGATTTAGTCAAGGTTTTTTTGAGGGATAGCAGGAGAGAACAACCCTATCCAGGATAACCGTGACCAGTCTATCAGTTCTGAGGAAGGACTTATTAGAGGAGCAGGTTAGTGACAAAAGAGACCAAGCCGGAAAATGCGTTGGAACCGTTAGCCGAGGAAACTGGTGACAGTCCATCATCGGCAGATATCAGTATAGTTGAGATTCCTGATGCCTTGAGCGTGAAGCAGCTGGCTGAGCTTCTAGATGTTAGTGGGATAGAAGTCATCAAGCAGCTGATGAGGAACGGCCTCATGGTTAATATCAACCAGGTCATCAACTATGAGGCTGCTGCTGCCATAGTGGAGGGTTTTGGCTCTAAACCAAAGCTTAAGTTTCAAGAAGGACAAAAATCAAGCAGCCTGATTAGTGAAATCAAGAAGCAGCAACTCCAGCAGGGTAAGGAGTCGGCTAATCTCAAACCACGGCCTCCGGTGATTACGGTTATGGGTCATGTTAACCATGGTAAGACCCAGCTACTTGACGCTATCCGAAAAACCAATGTGATGGATAGTGAAGCCGGAAACATCACCCAGCATATCGGGGCCTACCAGGTAGATATCGGTGGACGCAAGATTACCTTCCTGGATACTCCGGGGCATGAAGCCTTCACGGCTATGCGAGCTCGCGGCGCCAGGGTAACTGACATTACCATCCTCGTAGTGGCTGCTGATGACGGAGTAATGCCCCAGACACTGGAAGCAATAGACCACGCACGAGCCGCCGGGGTACCTATCGTGGTGGCTATCAATAAAATCGATAGACCTGAAGCCAACCTGGAACTGGTTAAACAACAACTGGCGGATGCCGGTCTGGTTATTGAAGAGTGGGGAGGCGATACCGTCTGCGCTCTTATATCTGCCAGAGAGCAACAAGGCATTTCGGAACTGTTAGAGAGCCTTCTGCTGGTAGCTGATATGGAAGAGCTTAAAGCCGACCCTTTGAGACCGGCGGTAGGAGCAGTCATTGAAGCTAAGCTGGACAAGACCAAGGGGGTACTCACTACGGTCCTGATCCATAACGGCACCCTGAGAGTAGGCGACACTATAGTGGTTGGCAACACCTGGGGTAAAGTAAAAACTATGTTCGATGATACGGGTAAGCATGTAAGAAAGGCTGGCCCTTCAAGCCCGGTTGAGATTCTTGGTTTAAGCACTACCGTTCAGGCGGGAGACACCCTAGTCGCTGTAGCCGGTGAGCGCCAGGCAAAAGCCCTAATAGAAAAGTATCATGTGGAGATGCAGCAAGGGTCTGCAGCAACACCAAAATCAGTGACCCTCACCAATCTCTTCGAGCAAGTAAGTGCCGGAAGTGTTAAAGCGCTGAATGTAATCATTAAGACTGATGTCCAGGGGAGTATCGAGCCGATACAAAATTCAATAGAACAGCTGAGCACAAATGAAGTCCAGGTCAAAGTTATCCACACCGGTAGCGGCAATATTACCGAGAGCGATATTATGTTAGCTATTGCTTCCAGGGGACTTATAATCGGTTTTAATACGGAATCCGAACCGGGAGCACAGCGCTTAGCCAAGCTGGAGAGTGTTAGCATCCGGTATTATGATGTCATCTATAATATGGTGGATGATATCAGCAAGGCCCTCAAAGGTATGCTGGAACCTGTTCGGGTTGAAGTTATCGATGGCCGGGCTGAAGTACGGGAAGTGTTTGCCAGCGGAAAGAGGATTAAGATAGCCGGGTCTTATGTTACCGAGGGTAAAGTAACCCGGGGAGTTTCAGTCAGAATAAACCGCAATGCAGAAACAATCCATGAATCTACCGTCAGTAGTTTGAAGCGCTTCAAAGATGATGCCAGAGAGGTAACCAGTGGTTACGAATGCGGGATAGGTGTAAGGGATTTCAACGCTTTTGAGGTTGGCGATATTCTGGAATTCTTCAGAATTGAAGAGGCACGTTAAGGAGGGACAACTGTGGCACATCGCATTGAACGGGTGAATAGCCTAATTCGCCAGGAAATTAGTGAATTACTTCAGCACCAAGTCCAAGACCCGCGACTTGGTAATTTTATTGCCGTCACCGAAGTTGCTACCTCGCTGGACCTGAAATACGCCAAGGTGTTCGTAAGTCAATTTGGTGGTGAGGTAGAAAAACAAAAGATACTGAGAGGGTTAAACTCCGCTTCAGGTTTTTTCCGCAGCGAACTTTCCAAGCGTCTTAAGCTACGCCATGTCCCAATACTGAGTTTTCAGTGGGACAATTCCATTGAGAGGGGAGACCATCTCTCACGATTACTCGATGAAATAGCCCCAATGGAAGACCGCTAAAAACCATTGATTCTTAATGATTGCCAAATGGTTAAGG
>JAZFUA010000244.1:0-6339 GCA_036446975.1 Dehalococcoidales bacterium | reverse complement strand
TCAAGATAAGTGGATTGAAGTATACTCTCCTCATTAAAACTTGTCAATACTTAAAATAATTCCTCAATTTATTCCGAATTCCTATACTTTTGTTTCACAAATTAGATACTTTAGGCACTAACAACAACCCGGGTGAATATCGTATGATGTAACCCGCGTCCGTATTATCATATGATGGGAGCAGGGTTTTAATGGGAAGTTATGGAGAGCCATTTCTTGAACAGCAAAAAAGAATACTGATTGTCGATAGTGATGCTGCTATCAGACAGCTCCTCCAGAAAAAGCTGACAAATAAGGGCTACATATGTTCCGAAGCCAGCCACACCGAGCAAGCAATTGAGAAAATAAGAAACAGTGGAATTGACCTGGTGATTCTGGATATCAATACGCAAAGAATACCGATAGTTGAATTATTATCAACGATTAAAGCCAGCCACCCGTATATGGCAGTAGTAGTGGCTACTCCAGTGGGCGGTACCAGCATTGGTATTGAATGTAAGGAGTTGGGAGCTGACGAATATATAACCAAACCTTTTATCCTGGAAGAGGTTATCTCTACTGTGGGTAAGGTTCTGGAAAAAAGACGGCTGGAAAACCTGAAAGAACAGTACCAGCAGCATCTCCAGAATATAGTGGGAGAGCAGACCGAGAAAATCCGGAATTCATTTTTCCAGGCGGTAACCGCCCTGGTTCATGCCCTGGAAGCCAAAGATATCTATACCAGTGGGCATTCACAAAGGGTAGCTGATTTCTCCGTAGCTATAGGTAATAAGATGGGTCTCCCCCAGCAAAGTATTGAGAAAATAAAGATGGCCGGGCTGGTGCATGATATCGGTAAGATTGGCATAAAGGAGCAGATTTTAAATAAGCCGGCCGGTCTCACCGGTGAAGAGTTCAAACAGGTGCAGCGCCATCCTGAGATTGGCGAGTATATCCTGGCCCCTATTGTGAACGACACTGAAATTCTAAAGCTGGTCAGGCACCACCATGAGCATTACGATGGTAATGGATATCCTGACCGCTTAACAGGCACCCGAATACCGCTGGGGACCAGAATTCTTGCGGTAGCTGATGCCTATGACGCGATGACATCAGACCGTCCTTACCGAAAGGCAATGAGCAGTAAAGTGGCTTTTGACGAACTGGAGCGAAAAAAGGGAACCCAGTTTGACCCCGAGGTAGTTACTGTTTTATTTCAGATAAGTACTGAAAAGGATTTCAACGGCATTGTATATAGTCCAGTCATGAATTATTGACATAGTCTGAATGATTGTGGTATACTAAAGAAGTAGCCTCGGAAAAGTTCCGGGGCTTGATTTTTTCCAAGAACCGGTTAGCTGTCAGGTATGTCTGACAGGATTCAGCCTATTTTCTTGTGTTTCCTGGTCATGTAATCCATCAGCAGGTATTCACCGAGGCTGTCAGGACTGGTGAAGAAAACCCGCCCCTTATTCAGCCGGGCCATCTGGGTAACAAAACTGGTGAAAAACGGAGAATCGTCAAACATAAATGTATTGATTACTATGCCCTGAGAGGTACAGGCTCTGACTTCCCGCATTGTCATTTGGAGGGTTCTGAGACTGGAGGGATACTGGAAATAGACATTTTCTCCTTCCATGTGAGCCGTAGGTTCACCATCGGATACCAGAATAATTTCCTTATTATTACAATTCTGCTTGGCCAGTAATTTTCGGGCCAGCCGGAGAGCGTCCTGATAGTTAGTTCCCTGGTCACCACGGGTCGAAGATATATAAAGCAGGTCCTTCCCCTTTATCTCACGGGCTCGCCGGGCAAAAGCCACCACATGTAAAACATCCTTCGGAAAGCGAGTTTTGATAAGACTATCCATAGCCATTGCTACCTGTTTGGCTGCCTGAAAGTAACCGTTCATAAACATTGACAGGCTCTGGTCAAGGAGGAGAACAGTGGCAGTGCGGGTAGACTCTTCGGTTATTAATACCTCAAAATCCTGAATATCCAGCTTGACCGGGGGCGGGGTGTGTTCCCGAAGTATGGAGTTCATAATAGTCTTCTGGATATGGATGTGAAAATCATCGCCGAACTCGTATTTTTTGGTTTCCACGATTCGTTCGCCGCCCAGTCCGGTGCGTAAATTATTATGCCCACCGGCACGGTCTTTCTTTAACTGGGCAAAGATGCTGTCCAGCGCTTCCTGCCCG
The DNA here is from genome assembly GCA_036446975.1 of Dehalococcoidales bacterium. GTDB lineage: Bacteria > Chloroflexota > Dehalococcoidia > Dehalococcoidales > UBA2162 > JAZFUA01. The sequence goes on along the minus strand of JAZFUA010000244.1, from coordinate 4,159 downwards.
ATTTTGCGTATTCCCCGGGGAGTCAGCTCAAATTTATCGCCTTTGCGGTTGATGTAACCTGCTTCTTCAAGCAGCCGAGTCATTTCACGGATAGCCTCCAGTTCCCGTTCGGCTTCCTCTCCCATTACTTCTTTAAGCAATGCCTCATCGATACCATCCAGGGACGGGTCAACCTGAGCCCCCCTCATCTGGTCATCCAACTGGTCCATTTTCTGGAGTTCTTCCATCAGTTTCATGGCCTCATCATAGGAGATGGATTCTTCACCGGAGAAGGGATAACGTCTCGGCCTTTTTTCACTGGGGTGAAGCCTCTCCATATATGACTCCATCTTGGCCATTTCATACCTGGTAGCGTCGTCCAGCATCGAATCCAGCAGTTCCTGCAATTCTTGCCTGGACTCTGGCGACAGGCTGTCCATCAAAGACTGCGCCTGGGCAATCTTGTTTTGCATATTTTCAATCAGTTCATCAAGATTCCGGGGTGGGTTATCACCGAAGAAATCACCGAATTGCTGCATGAAACTCTCAAAGTCAGGCTCTTCCCCCTTCATCCGCTGTTCCATCATCTGATTAAGGGATTCAATCATATTCCGCATATTAGCCATGGCAGCGGGGTCCATATTTTTTAATTGCTGGGCCATGTCTTTCCCTAATTGCTCCATGGCGTGCTTTTTCAGCATATCCATCAGTTCTTTGAACTGGTTCCTGGCATCCTCATCCATAAAATCGTAATCATTCAATGCCCGAATCTGGCCGCCGGTATCCGATGGCAGGTTATCAAGCTTCTCCCTGTTCTGGGCTGCCCGGTCCTCAAGATTTTTTAACAGCCGCTGCTGTATTTCGGGACTCAGTTCACCCCCACCGGCTTCAGTCTTTTCTTTGGCATCATCCAGTTTCTTCTGGATTCCCGCCTTTTCTGTTTCCAGTATTTCATCCAGCTTCTGGCGTATCTCATCCATAATCGAGCCGAGGTCATATTTATCCAGCTGGTCGCGTTTCATATTGCGCAGTTGTTCACGCAATTTGTCCAGGCTGGGCATCTGTCTCCCCTGACCGTCTCTCATACCGTTTCTCTGGAGAGCCCGTAGCGCCTGGGACAGGTCTCCGTATCGAGAAATCAGGCGCCCAAGCTCACTCATAACCTGGTCCGTGTCCAGATCAGACACTTCCTGCGTTCCATCCCATTCTGAGTAGCGATAACTTCTCATATCAACCCCTCATCTGAATTTTACCCGGTATATGCTTTGTGCAGTCCCCTATTAATAATCCGGAATTATCTTTCCAGCAAAACATATAATAACATTTTACCACAAATATCAGAATGGACGATAATCGATAATAATTAAGCAGTCCGCCTATATCCAGGGCCCGGGCACACTCCGGCGCGATTCGGGGTAAGGAAAAACAGGGTCATCAACGATTTTTTTAATGCGTAAATCCAGAGCTTCCATCTCCGAGACAACCAGTAACCGGGACAGAGCTTCCTTGAGTAATTTATCCAAGGCAAGCTTCTGCTGGAGAACGGCTACTTCAGACACCATTTTCTTTGAAACTGACTGCCCCGAAAAATCCCAGATTACGGTGCGCAATTTGGGCATGGCATTAAAGGTAAGTCCATGGTCAACCATCCAGAGCCGGCCGTCATGCCCATTCAGGCAATGGCCCGCTTTACGGTCGGCATTATTCACCAGGTAGTCAAAAAGGGCCACCTGTTTCAACTGGGATAAGTAACTTTCTCTCAGCGATTCATAATCTATTCTTTGGTTGGTATCAACAAACCACTGCACGGAGCCGACCCCATAGGGACCGCTGCGAATAACCGTGGGAGGCACCAGGAACCATTCCAGCGCCTGGCTTATCAGGTAAGCGGCGTATTCCCTTTTATAGAGGGTGCCGTCTGGGAAATCCCATAATGGGGTTTCACCCTGGCGGGGTTTATAGATAGCGTTCATTTCCTTCCCATCCTGGGTAAGGGTGACCAGAAAGACATGATTAGAGCCACTATAGAGCAATTGGCAGGCGGTAATTTCTCCCTGCTCAAGAAACTGACAAATATGTGCCATTACAGAAGCGCTGTGAGAGAGGTGATAATCCGAATGATCTGAATTAAATTTTGACCCGGAAGGGCCGTTTTCCATATCCATATTCCCAACATCCACAACCGAAAATCCTGGTTCAGCTTCCCGATTCTTTCAGGCCCGGTTTATAGATTAATCCCGGTCCCATTTCAACCAATCCTGATTCCAGGCATCCAATGTCTGTTATTCAGCTATTCCGGATAAACTGCTTTTCAAGCTGTCAGCTTTTTGCAGGAGCTCACGGGCTGTATTAAGAGAATTCGAGGTAAAACCGGGGCCGCCAACCATCACCGCCAGTTCGTTCAAACGTGCCTCGCCTTGAAGCTCGGTTATTTTACTGATGGTACGGTTGCCGGCACTTTCTTTACTGACGCTGAAATGAGAGTCGGCGAAGGCGGCAATCTGGGGCAGATGGGTAACGCAGATTACCTGGTGATTCCGGGAAAGAGTCCAGAGTTTTTTACCGATTATTTCACCGCTCCTGCCCCCGATACCGATATCAATTTCATCAAATATCAGTAAAGGAGTGGTATCAGATTCGGCGAGAGCGCATTTTAATGAGAGCATAAACCGGGAAATTTCACCGGCTGAGGCAATTCTGGCCAGTGGCTTGAGGGGTTCACCCGGGTTTGTTGAAGTCATAAACTCTACCCTGTCGGCGCCGCTGGGGCTGAATTGATACCGCTGACCATCGGGAAACGGGATTCCTTCACCGGCAGGCTGCTGGCTGATTGATACCTTGAAGTCCACTTTTTCCATATCGAGGTCAGCCAGTTCCTTTTTCATAGCGGACGTCAGCTTTTCGGCCGCCCGGATACGCGCCTGGGAAAGCTGATGGGCCAGGGCGCCCATTTCCTCTGTTAATTGGCCTACTTTTTCTGCCAGTTGCCGGCGGCGGTCACCGGAATAGGTGAGTCCTTCCAGTTCCTTCTCTGCCCCGGCAAGAAAATCCGATATGGCGTTTATCGAAGCTCCGTATTTCCTCTTCAGGTTTCTTATCAGTTCAAGCCTGTCCTGTACCTCTTCAAGACGGTGCGGGTCATAATCAAGATTATCACCGTATGAGCGAACTTCATTGGCCAATTCTGACAGTTCGTTAGCGGCGTTTTCAAATCTCTCAAGTCGTGTCTGTACCGAAGGATCGGTCTCTGCAATTTTCCTGAGCAGGGGCAGGGCTTCGTTGAGCCTGTCTAAAGCGGATGATGAAGCCAGGGTACTTTCATCACCGTGGAGTATGGTATAAATATCATAGGAAGCGGCTTTCAGTTTTTCAGCCGAAGCCAGGATGGCAAGTTCTGTTTCCAGTTCCTCATCTTCTTTTTCTCCCAATTCAGCCTGTCTGATTTCTTCTATCTGGAATTTTAACAACTCCGTCTGCCGGGTCAGGTCCTGCTCCGTCCTGGATAATGCCTGAATTTCACGCTCAGCCTGATGTAATTCCGAAACCATAGCGCTGAAATTACGCCTTAGTTCCCGGTTATGGGCGTAGTCATCCAGAAAATCCAGGTGCTTTTCCCTGTCCAGCAGCGAGATGTGCCCGGTCTGACTGTGGATATCAACCACCGAAGTGCCGATGTCTTTAAGCAACGCCATTGGCACTGCCTGCCGGTTTATCCTGGGTATGGTACGACTCTGTCTTCGGAAAGAGCAGGCAATAATCAGGGTATCTTCCTCAAGCTGAATACCTTTCTCCGAAAGCAGTTCCAGTAACCGATCCAGGACACTGGCGCCGGTTATGTGAAAGATACCCTCAATCCGGGCATCCTCGGAATCGATACGGATATCATCTTCCTGCACCTGCCCGGATAACAGGGCTTCAACGGCATCAACTACCAGTGACTTACCGGCCCCCGTTTCACCGGTAATCACATTTAATCCTTTTGAAGGCTTCCAACAAATTTCCTCGATGATACCGAAATTCTTAACAGACAGTTCAGACAGCACTTTTTAATACTCCCGCATTATGAATACATCAACTCTTTATATTTTTCGGGGAGACTTTTCCGTAAAACTAAACTCGTGGCCATACATAACGGTGTCATAGTCTTTTTGTTCCAGGAGCCGGTTAGCTTCATCAAGGC
>JAZFUA010000243.1:0-3965 GCA_036446975.1 Dehalococcoidales bacterium | reverse complement strand
TTAATGGTCGTATTATCATCCCCGCTGACTTTTTTATTGAAACGAGCCAGGGCAAAAAACTCTATTTCCGGGGTGGCAGATAATATTCCCGGAACAGCGGGCATCGGAGAGAAGCTGCGTGCCTGGTGTATGGTCATCGATCTGAAGAAGTGTGAAGGGTGTGTCACTATTGATGCGGCGCCCCAGTGTACTCAGGCCTGTACTGCTATGCATTATGTACCTAAAGGTCAAGAATGGATACAGGTATTTGAGATGGGGCTACCCGGTGGTGGCAGCTATTTTTTACCCGCGCCCTGTATGCATTGCGAGAATGCTCCCTGCGTTAATGTTTGCCCGGTAGGAGCAACTTACCACACCAAAGAGGGTCTTGTCCTCATTGACCAGCGCCGATGCATCGGCTGCCGTATGTGTATGGCGGCCTGTCCTTACCAGAGGCGTTTCTTTAACTGGGGTACCCCGGAGTTACCTCCTGAGGCTGCTTCCATTGAATATTCCCCTGAACATCAGATACCGGCGATTAGGGGAACGGTTATGAAGTGTGACTTCTGTCCGGATATGCTGGAAAAGGGTAAACCGCCGGCTTGTGTCAGTGGTTGTCCGATGAGGGCTATATATATGGGTGACCTGACCGAGAATATTGCTTCTGATGGGCAGAAAGTGGTGCAACTATCCCGGTTTCTTGATGAAAATAATGCCTACCGCTATAAAGAAGACTTGGGTACCCAGCCCCGGGTGTGGTATTTACCCGGTCACGGTGAAACGTTTGGAAGACGGGCTGATGACCGTCGTGAGATTAAATCACCGACCTGGTCCTGGGGTGGCGATGGCTATGACCATCGACCTGGAATCTGGCCCTGGGGGGAGGATTAGCCGATGCGAGTAAATGCAGAACAGTATGAGGAGCGCTTAGAGCGTACCGCACTCGCTCCACTGGGTAAAACTTCACGGGGATTTATCCTTTTTATCCTGTTTCTTCTGGCAGTTGCCGGCTGGGGATTATATGCCTTCATTGTCCAGCTTCGTTTCGGACTCCTGGCTACCGGAATGCGTGACCAGGTGATGTGGGGATTATACCTGGTGAATTTCGTTTTCTTCATCGGTATCAGTCACGCCGGCACCCTCATCTCGGCTATCCTCCGGGTTACCAATGCCGGCTGGCGTACTCCGGTTACCCGGATGGCTGAACTGATTACAGTCGTGGCTATTTCTATTGGAGCTTTGATGCCCGTAATAGACCTGGGGCGTCCTGACCGCGTGGCTAATATGCTATTCTTCGGACGTTTTCAGTCGCCACTTCTCTGGGATATCATATCTATTACCTGCTACCTGACAGGCAGTCTCATCTACCTTTACCTGCCCATGATACCGGATTTTGCCTTGATGCGGGACAGGCTGAGGCCGGAGGAATCGCCCATAAAACGCCAAATCTATACCTTGCTTTCCGTAGGCTGGAGAAACACGGCGGAGCAACGGCATCGTCTGGAGAAAGCTATCGGCATTATGGCGGTGACAATAATCCCTATTGCCATATCGGTTCATACCGTAGTTGCCTATGTCTTTTCCATGTTGCTGCGCCCGGGCTATAACAGCACCGTCTTCGGTATTTACTTTGTCGTCGGGGCAATCTTCTCTGGTATCGCCTCCATTCTAATAGTGATGGCAATTTTCCGTAAACTCTATCATCTTGAGGAGTACATAACGGAAAGGCACTTTCGTAATTTAAGCTATCTGCTGCTAACGACGCTCATTATCTACTTCTACCTCGCCCTCGGTGAGTACATTACCATAGGTTATACATTAAAGGTGGAGGAAAAACACCTGCTTGAAAGCCTTGCTCTGGGAAAGAATGCCGTCTTGTTCTGGTTTTTCGTTATCGGCGGGACGATAATACCTGCAATCCTTCTGCTGATTCGCCGGGGGCCACTTATCCCCCGGATTCTGGTGGCATCCGTGCTGATAAATGTGGCGATGTGGATTAAGCGCTTTGTTATCATCGTTCCCAGTCTTCAGGTGCCGCTGATGCCATTTGAATTCGGGTCTTATAATCCTACCTGGGTGGAGTGGTCGGTTACCGCCGGGGCTTTTGCCCTGTTTATCCTGATTTTCTCCATTGCTACCAAGCTTATGCCTGTACTCTCCATCTGGGAAGTAGCCGAGCATGCTGAAGAAGAGGAAGAATTACCAACTGTTCAAGAGGAAGTGAGGAGAATGCTATGAAGTTAAAATCGCTTGCTGTTGTGTTACTGGTGACTCTTTTTGTGGTGATACTGGCTTTCACGGCCAGTGCTCAGGGAGAACCTCCGCCGCCTTATGCCGGACTGGAAAATCCTTTTCCCTGGGAGGATAGTTCAGCGCAGGCTGCGGGTGTGGGGGTTTATAAACAGTCTTGTCTGGGTTGCCACGGTCTCAAGGGTGATAATCTGGCTGAATATAACTTCAGTAAAGCAGATTATTCTCAGGGTATGGAGGCAAGGCCGGATTACTATTATTGGGTGCTCAGTGAGGGCCGTATGGATAAAGGTATGCCGGGATACGGGTCTTCACTATCTGAAGAACAGCGCTGGCAGGTGCTGACCTATCTCAGGTCTCTGGGGGTGGCAGTTCCAGAGGTTATCCTGATATCCGAAGTTCCGGGGGAAGCAATGGAAGGCACCCTGCAATTGACTGTACCCGGTCCGGCAGAGTCTGGCCGCCCTCTTACTCTGGAGGCTACTCTTCAGGACGACCAGGATAAACCTATCGTTAATGCCACGGTAAAATTCTTCCTCAGTGCGGAGTTGTTTACTCGTGGCCTGATGGAAATTGGGGAAGAGGTGACCGATGGGCAGGGAGTTGCTGTTTTGGAGTATACCCCGCGTCAGTCCGGTGAATTTGAAATGGCCGCCCGCTATGGAGCCATCGAAACCATGGTCACGGTCAGCGTGGCCGAAGGCGAAGACTTTGTTTATGAGACTGAGGCAGGTCTCCAGTTTCCGAAGCTGGGAGGGGATATCCTTATCGGTCCCGAATCAGCTCTCGACCTGGGAGAGGAAAGTAATGCGCCTGCGTCTGCCTTCCGTTTAGCCGGCGGTGTGTTCTCATGGCTTATGCTGGTTGTTGTAACTGTGTTCTTCATCTGGTTCACTTATTTTCGGATCCTGTATCAGGTATTTCGTATTCCGATAGTCAGTGAAATAAGGGGGGTTAATACCAGGCTGGTTTCGATATTCGGGCTGGTAATGGTGGTGATTATGGGTACTTTGTTAATAATAATGCTGGTTACCGGTCCCTATAGTCACCTCAATCTGCCTCGATAGTCAGTTGAGCGGGGTTATGAACCGGCAGCTGGTATCCGGCCGGTTATTCCGCTATATCCATCTGACCAGGTTAGTCAGGTTATCTCTGGTAGACTTACACTGGCTAACCGGATTTTCCGGGTCGGGGTAACCCAGGGCGATACCGATGATCAGACGCTTATTCTCCGGAATATTCAGCAGGTCTTTGACTTCATCTTCATAGGAAGCAATCAGGCCAATCGGGCAGGTTGATAATCCGGAAGCATGAGCGGCAAGCGTCAGATAGCTTACCGCGGTACCGATATCAACCAGCTGTCTTTCGGAAAAACAGTCGTCAAGACAGATGAGAATAGCTACGGGCGCTCCATAAAAATTACAGCTTCCCTCATTGATAAAAGTATCTACGGTCACACCGGTTTTCTTTACATAAGGTTTCATCATCTCTAAATTTGCCAAACCTCTTTGTCGGAAAACCTCGGGGAGGGGCTTAACGGCTCCGGAGCCACAAGATATTTGCTTTTCTTCATACGCCTTAATCAGGCTGCGGCTCAGTCTGTCTTTTTCTTCACCGGCGACTACGATAAACTCCCACGGTTGTAGATTATTCGCTGAAGGAGCATTGATTGTTAAATTCAGAATCTGTTCAATCATTTCGTTGGGAACCGGGTCAGGCTTGAAGGCCCGCACGCT
>JAZFUA010000242.1:0-2598 GCA_036446975.1 Dehalococcoidales bacterium | reverse complement strand
CTTAAGGACTTGAGAGAGTGTCAGCGGATGGTAGAATTATTCCTGGAACGCTATCATTACCACCGGCCTCATATGGGACTAAGAATGAGAACACCACTCATAAAGGAGGATGAGTGTCGGATTTCTACGGAGAACTAAGCGATAACTTGACTTTTAAGTTAGATTGTGGTTAAATATGGTTGGAAGCTACCTGAAACCGTCCGAGTTTGCTTAGGGAGGTGAATCATGAAGCTCCACAAATTGCTGAGGGTTTGGCAGGTTGACAATTGATGCCCTGCCAAGTGGCAGGGCGGCCGGAACTCGAACCCGACTCGATAGAGTGAGATAGAGGCCGGTCTCGAAAAGAGAGGCCCACTGCGGTGCTGAACACCGCAAGTGAGTTGGGTTAGAGAAAGACTAGATCAGGATGGGGAGCATTTAACCGTGCTCCCCATTGTTTTATTTCACAGAAACAAAATTGACAATGGGCGCGTCTGGAACTTATCATTAATGGAGGGCAGTTTTAAATGCAATTACCTTTGTTCAACGAATTTCTGGAAAGCGGCGAAACCCTGAGGGTATACCAAGACGATGAACTGCTTTTTTCTTCGGATAAGGACGGCCTGATGGCTTTGCTTGAATACCTGGATACCCTGGCTTCCTCATACCGGCAGGTGGTAAATTTTGACAAGGTAATGGGTAACGCGGCCGCTTTACTTTCTGTCAGGGCCGATTGCCGGGAGGTTTACAGTCCGTTGGGTAGCCAGTTAGCCATTGAGACGCTGGAAAAGCACGGCATAAAACACCACATCACCGAACTTGTTCCCTATATTCAACAGGCTAACCGGATAGATATGTGCCCGATGGAAAAGCTGTCCCTGGATAAAGGACCGGACGAATTCTACCAGGCAATCCGAAAAATTATCAAAGTTAACTAATCAGGAAGGGAAAAAGATATGGAGACGATAAGACTGGGTAAGACCGATATGATGGTATCGAAACTGGGTTTTGGTGGTATCCCGATTCAAAGGCTCACCGAAGATGAGGCGGTAGCCGTGGTCAGGAGGTGCCTTGATTTGGGCATTACCTACATCGATACGGCTAACGGCTATACCACCAGCGAAGAGCGCATCGGTAAAGCCGTCTCCGGACGGCGGGAGAAAGTAATCATAGCCACAAAGTCCGGGGCCAAAACCCGCGAGGGTGTGGAGGAGCACCTTAAGTTAAGTTTGAAGCGTCTGGATACAGATTACATAGACCTGTACCAGTTTCATAATATAGCTGATTCTGACAGCTATAATAAGATAATTGCTCCCGGTGGAGCATATGATTCTTTGAAAGAAGCCAAAAAAGCCGGATTAATAAAACACATCGGGGTAACATCACATTCGATGGATATGGCGATAGAAATGGTTAAATCCGACCTCTTCGAGACGATTATGTTTCCCTTCAACTTTATAACCAGCGAAGCGGCCGACGAACTGATACCCCTGGCCAGGGAGCACGATGTCGGTTTTATTGTTATGAAGCCATTTGCCGGAGGAATGCTGGACAATGCTACCCTTGCCTTCAAGTACCTCTTCAAGTTTCCTGATGTGGTGCCGATACCGGGAATAGAGAAGATAGAGGAGATAGAAGAGATTGTCGGATTACTTGAGGGACAGCATCAAATGACGGTGGCGGAAGAGGCAGAGATGCAGCGAATGAGAGACGAGCTGGGCACCAGATTCTGCCGCCGCTGCCAGTACTGCCTGCCCTGCAGCGTGGATATACCGATAACATCGGTGATGACCAGCGCCAGTTTTCACAAACGGATGTCTCCGGAGCGGTTCTTCTCCGGTAACTTTGTCGAGACAATGGCCAAGGCAGCCAACTGCACCGAGTGCGGCGAATGCGAAGCGCGATGTCCCTATAATTTACCGATTATAGAAATGATAGCTGAGCGGGTCACCTGGTTTCAGGCAGCCAAGATAGAATACGAGGAGCAGATGGCTTTGCGATAGGCAATAACTCCGTGAAGGGCTGAAAAAGTAGGGACCGGCTTACCCTCCCAGCCGGGTCAGGAAAGATTGAAACCGGTAGTAAAGAAGCGGGTAACCTGGAGGGCGACTGTTTCTTCAAGGCCGGCCCAGAAGTGGTCAGCTCCGGGTACAATCTGGTATTGCTCCGGGTCAGGAATGTCCCTGATATGTTGCCGAAACTCCTCAAGAGGAATCATCTGGTCGGCATCACCGATAATCACCAATCTGGGTTTGTCATATACTTTTAGCTGTTCCCAGTTAATTTCTGATAACGGGGCCGAGACCAATGCCAGCCGGCTGACCCGCTCATCCCGAACGGCAACCCGCAGGGCTACCATTGCCCCGAAAGAGTATCCGGCCAGTCCGAGCTTTTCACTTTCAACACCGGGGGAAGAAAGGATAAAATCTATCGCTGCTCTCACATCTTCCTGCTCGGCCTTACCCTCACCGAAGCTACCTTCACTGGTGCCTACTCCCCTGAAGTTAAACCGGAAGGCAGCTACCCCGTGTTCAGGCAGTGCCTGATAGATGGCGGTGACAACACTATTGAGCATGTTGCCACCCCGAGGAGGGTAAGGGTGGCAGATAATAACGGTGG
>JAZFUA010000241.1:0-3498 GCA_036446975.1 Dehalococcoidales bacterium | reverse complement strand
CCCTCGAACCGCGAGACCCGATTACCGGGTATACCGAGCTTAAAGCCCTGCTCTGCAAGATAAAAAAGGTTTAAGCACATAATCAGGCAAAGTCGGTCAGGAAAGTGACCGACTTTATCTGATTATGTGCTTAAACCTTTTTTATTTTGCAGAGCAGGGCTTTAAGCTCGGTATACCCGGTAATCGGGTCTCGCGGTTCGAGGGAGGTCAATAAATTGGCATTAGCCTCAGGCCAGCCATGGGGTATACTGACCACAGTCTGTATCAGGTCTTCAGTCAGGCTGACTTTCATTTTTATAGCACCCTTGGGCGTTTCAACGGATATCATATCGCCGTCACTAATGCCGTATTCCCTGGCCGTATCCGGGTGAATCTCGACCAGTGGTTCGGGGGCCTCCCGCCTCAGTGAGGGCACATTTCTGAACTGGGTATGGGTGTACTGCAGCTGGCGGGCGCCGGTAGTCAGGATTAAGGGGTATTCTTTTAGCATCTCCGGATTACTGACCGGACTCTGACTGGGCTCGACATGGACTGGTATCGGGTCATAGCCGTACTCGGCCAGGGTTTTCGAGTAAAGCTCAATCTTGCCGGAAGGAGTGCGGAACTCTCCTTTCTGTCCCAAGTCATATTTCTTTTCGCCGAAAAATACGCCCTCGGGATGATCTTCGATGAGTTCCCTGGGAGTCTTGCCACTGGGGCCCAGCCAGTATTCCACGATTTCTTCGGCGCTATTCCAGGGGAAAAGGTCTCCATAACCCATCTTCCGGCCCAGTTCAGTCCAGATTTCCCAGTCTGCCTTTGATTCATAGAGTGGTTCGATTATTTTCTTGCGGTACAGCAGGTAGGGCATGCCGCTGGTGACGGCATAGACATAGCCCAGTCCACTGCGTTCGGCGAAGGAACTGGCCGGCAGAACGATATCGGCCAGTTCTGCCGTCTCAGTCATAAACATATCAATAACCACCAGGAAATCAAGCGCCTTCAGGGCTTCTGTCAACCGTTTGGTATCAGGCAGGGTCATTATTGGGTTTCCGCCGGTGACAATCATTGACTTTATCGGGTAAGGTTTTTCGTCCAGGATGGCATCTGCCAGGTACATCACCTGCCCGTAAGGCGCTTCCCGACCCCAGAGACGGTAAAAGAGGGGATGCTCGGTAGACCCGATGGGGTCCTCTTCTACCTTGATATGCATGCTGCCCAGGCGGGGGAACGGGGTACTTGCCCAGCCGCCGGGTTTATCTATGTTGCCGGTAATGGTCTGAAGGATGGTAAACGCCCGACCCGTCTGCAGGCCGTTTACATGCTGGTCTATGGCGCAGGTACCGGGGGTGATACTGGCTGATTCTGCCCTGGCATACAAACGGGCGATTTTCCTGATGTCATCAGCCGGTACCCAGGTTATTTTCTCTACTTCCTCCGGGGGATATTGTTTGATATGCTCAGCCAGCTTGTCAAAGCCGATAGTGTTTTTCTCCACGAATTCCTTATCATAAAGGTTTTCCGAGATGATGACATTCATCATTGACAGAGCCAGAGCGCAGTCCGTGCCCGGCCTAATGGCGATATGAATGCCCTTTTTAGCCAGCTGGGTGCGCTTGGGATTGATAACCACCAGTTCTATTTTCCCTTCGTTTACCCTGTTAGTAATGGCATTGGCCAGGGGAAACTTGGAGTTGCCCGGGTCAGTTCCCCAGAGAATGACGCATTTGGCATTCTCCGGTTCTTCCAGGAGAAAGGTGCCCAGGGTTAACTGCTGTGCCAGGATACGGGCGCGGTAGCAGTTACTCTCCACCGACAGGAAATTGGGGGTACCGTAAGCGCCCCGAAAACGACGGGCAAAGGCAGCCAGCTCGTTATTTTCCACCCCGATCGAGCCGCAGAAGATGGCCAGTGAGTGGGCGCCAAATTCCTCTTTTCCGGAGTTCAGCTTTTCAGCGATGATATCCAGCGCTTCATCCCAGGATAGTCTCTCCCACTTTCCGTTGACCTTCCTCAACGGGTACTGTAATCTGTCCGGGGAATAAATATACTCCGCAATGGCCTCTCCACTGGCGCAGAGTTTACCATGGTTCAGGGGATGCTCGGTCATTCCCGTAACGCCTACCAGCTTACCGTCTTCAACGTGGGCGTTAATGCCGCATCCCGAGACACATAAAATACAATCGGTTTTAATTATCTTTGTAACCATGTTACGCCATTTGCTCCTGTCTGTAAGAATTATTAAATCCCGAAAACCGGTGCCGGAGAATAAACTTACAGGACGCGCGTATTTTAAATTCGCTTTTAACCGTTACTTGTTTTTCCAGACGGGGGGTCTTTTCTCCATGAAAGATTTGAGCCCCTCCTGAGCGTCTTCTGTCGCCCAGGTCTTGATGCCCTGCTCGGTTGCTTTCCTGAGAGCATCCTCAAATCCTTGGGCATTTACGCACTGGTAAAAAGCTTCCCTGATAAGTCTTACTCCCAGGGGGGTTTTCTCCAGAAACTTCCGGGCCAGTTCATCAGCCGCTGTGTCCAGTTCTTCATCCGGCACCACTTTATTCACCAGGCCGATTTTCTCAGCCCGCTCAGCGCTGATATTATCACCCAGCAGAATAAGCTCGAAAGCCACCTTTTCTCCCATTATGGCGGGGAACAGGGCCGCGGCAGCCGGGGCTAAACCACCCAGTTTTATCTCCGGTTGACCGAATTCTGCCTTCTCGGAGGCAACAGCCATATCGCAGCCGGCCACAAGTTCACAGCCTCCGCCAAGGGCAACGCCGTTTACCACGGCAATGCTTGGCTTTCCCAGGTTTCTCAGCTTTTTAATCATCTCTCCAAAAGCGTTCATCATTACCGGCACCATATCTCCGATGTGGTCTTTCACCTCCACGCCAGCGCAAAAAGCCCGGTTTCCAGCTCCGCGGACAAGCAGGACCTTTACCTCGTCATCTTTAGCTATTTCATCCAGAGCAGAGCTGATTTCACCAATGGTGTCATAATTCATCACATTGACCGGCGGCCGGTTAATGGTGAGTTTTGCTATGCCATCTTGCTTCTCCAGGGTAATATATTGAAACTCCATAGCGCCTCCTCGGAAAACGGTTTTCCCTATATGTATTATAGGTGATAAAATGCTCTATTAAAACCTAGAGGGTAAAACGGCTGGGCTGATTTTGACGGGCATACCCCAGAAATACTAGCCTGCTGGTATCTCTTTGTCAACCTAAAAACCGAAAGCCCGGAATCACCCCGGGCTTTCGGCAGTTATTTTACCAGACTATTTTGTTAGCCTTGGGGTTTGCCCAGAACTGCTTCGTACAGTTCATCATTCAGGGGATGACCTTCGGCTTCCATCTTGCGGAACTTTATGAAGTCGATAACATCCGTACCGGTTATCCTCTTGGTATTAAAGGCAGTAAAGCCGAGGAAGGCTTCTCCTAACATATTGGTCGCCAGCCAGTACTGATGGTCGTTTTTGTTTAAATCCCAGAAGAACTTCTTCTTCTGCCTTATCCCAGC
>JAZFUA010000240.1:0-2147 GCA_036446975.1 Dehalococcoidales bacterium | reverse complement strand
GGCTGATGATAGGTTCTTTCATTACTATTATCTCTGTTTACCCTGTTCTGAATCGTTGTTAAATGCTAAACTTTCCCGGTGCTGAGTGTCAATCAGGCAACAATACTTTTCGTCAATATATGAACATAGCATCGCCAAAGCTGTAGAAGCGATATCGTTGGGCAATGGCTTCCCGGTAGGCTTGATTAATCACATCTCTGCCGGCAAAGGCAGTAACCAGCATGAGCAGCGTTGATCTTGGCAGATGAAAATTAGTAATAAGGGCATCAACCAATCGGAAGCGGTATCCCGGTAAAATAAACAGGTCTATCCAACCTTCAAATGCCTCAATTCCGGGCGAGCTGGTTGCTTGAGCCGCAGCCTCGATTAATCTTACCGAAGTGGTGCCGACACAAATGATCCGCCGTCCCTCCGCCCTGGCCAGGGACAACTCATCGGCCGCTTCCCGGCTCAATACTCCGTATTCCCGGTGTATCGGGTGCTTGAGCGGATCCTCCTCCCGTACCGGACGGAAGGTATCAAGCCCGATGTGAAGGGTGGTAAAGAGGCAGTGAATTCCCCTGGTTTTTATCTCGTCAATCAGTTCCGGCGTAAAATGGAGTCCGGCAGTGGGGGCTGCTGCGCTGCCATCAGACTCCGCGTAGACAGTCTGGTAACGCAGGGGGTTTTCGAGGGGTGTCTGGATGTAGGGTGGCAGCGGAATCTCTCCCACCTCCGTCAGCCGGGTATCATCTGAGAATCTGAGCAGTCGGGTGCCGTCTTTTCCCAACCCGACCGCCTCGGCGGTAATGGTTTTATCCTGCCTGTTTCCCTTGTTAGAGGTTAGTTTAATGACAGTACCGGTTTTGACCCGACGCCCCGGCTTTACCAGGGTTTCCCAGAGGTTCGGTTCCAGCCGGCGTAGCAGCAGAATCTCCAGCTTGCCATCGCTATCGAGTCTCTTCCCTTTCAGACGGGCAGGGATAACCCGGCTATTATTAAAAACCAGCACGTCCCCGTCTCCAAGATAATCGACTATTTCAAAGAACTTGCGGTGCTGGATGGAATTATCGTTGCGGTCAAGCACCATAAGTTGTGAGTCACTCCTGGGTTCAATGGGTGTTTGGGCAATAAGCTCCCGGGGTAGATTGTAATCAAAATCACCGGTTTTCATTTTTCGTTATTTTCGTAAAAGACCTATCGGAACACTTTAAGCATAGCATAAAGGTGGGTCAGGCGGGGGCGTTAATCGGCCAGGTAGGGCAATTATTCAGACCTAAAGACCTCTGAGGGACTCGGGGCGGAGGGCGGAGAGGTCGCCTTTATCTATAACATTTTTTAATTTCTTTATCATTCCGGCTTTTTCCCGGGGCAATTTACCTCGAATCGAAAAGTAGTTCGAGGCGTGCATTGAGCTGAAAAAGCAATCGGTAAAATGGGAGTTCTCCACTATTGCAAGTAACTCTTTCAACGACTGAAACTCGGAAATAGGAGAGAAACTGCCTTGCTGCCATTCCCGATACAGGGGCGTTTCCGGTACCCAGGTCAGAGTCAGGGCGCCGACATAATCCGGGTCCATCTCGCTGAGAACCCTGGCTGTTTCCAGGGCATGCCTCTCACTGTTTTCGATACCACCCAGCCCCAGGATAACCATAATGGAGGTCAATATACCGGCTTTTTTAGCTTTCCGGGCGGCCTCGATCATTTGAGCCGAGTCTACGCCTTTACCTATTTTTTGCAGTATTTCATCATCACCGCTTTCCAGACCCATGTACAGGATGCCGAGCTTGAGTTCCTTCAATTCTTTAAGCTCATCAGGGCTCCGGCGCAGAATATCCTGGGCGGTGGCGTAGGCGGCTACCCTTTCCACGGATGGTAGCTCTCGGTTGAGATGCTCCAGGATTGCCTTCAGCTTTGGGAAGGGATAGACCAGGGCATCACCATCCTGTAGAAATACCCCTTTCCCATCCCAAAGCCGAGCGATGAGATAGATAATATCCGGTATCCCTGGCAGACGCTGGCCGCTCTTTACATAAAGTGCCAAGGCGTCTATCTCCTGTTTGATTTCATCCAGGTCTCTTATCTGTAACTTGGTGCCATAGTAACTGCAGAAGGCACAGGTATTATTGGAACAGCCGCTGGTAATGGGCAGATAATAGCTGCGGCTT
>JAZFUA010000239.1:0-3356 GCA_036446975.1 Dehalococcoidales bacterium | reverse complement strand
TGTCTTGTTATTCAGTTATCGCGGGTTAAGCAATGCTTGTCCCGAAATAGGGAGGAAGTTATCGTTCATGATATCCGGAACCATTGCCGGGATATTCGGGATAAAGCCTTTCTGAAAGCAAGCATGGTTTTGCCGTATCAGTCTAGCAAGACAATCTGATGATGTCAATCTGTAGCGCTTGCCCACTGCTTTAGCGACACATGGCGTTTCTATCTCCGGTGCTGCCATTCTGCGGCGATTACGAAGCGGCAATAGACAGTTGACATAACATAATAATTGATGGAACACAAAAGACGAGCCGGTGCGTTAGTCTTCTTCGTATCACCCCCTTGAGATGTCCTAATCGGGAAGAACGGCATGAATAAGGTACGAATATTAAAATCCGCATCTTGCTTACAGGCCGGGAGGTTTATTTTGTTCCCTGGCGGACTCTATTGAGGCCTTCCGTTATCTTATCCACATCCAGGGCTATTTCCATTAGTTCGAGGTGTTCCTTATAGACAGCCGGGTCAATCTGCGCCTTAATTTCCGGCTCCATGATGTGGTAAACGGGTAAATCCAGGGACACACCAGCTAAAGGACCTGCCCAGCTGGGGTCACCGTGGACTACGGTCTCCGCGTATAGTTCCGCGCTATCGGCGTCGGGAGCGCCCAGAACCACTATTATGTTTTCTTTGCCGTACTGATCGACGATTTTCTTAATACTTTCTTGACCCTCCGGGTCAAGGGCACCGGCGGCAGTTCAGACAAAGCACTGAGTTTGAACCAGTAGTGGTTCGGCCCCGGCGCTCTTCAGGCAATCGGCGATGGCGGGACCCTGAACACCATCACGTTCACCAATAATAACGACCTTTTTCCCCTTTAGTTCCATCCTGTTGACCTCCTCGGGAGTAACCCCATTATTAATATATCATGTTAAGCTATTGTCTCTTCAATAGCGGCAACCAGATCTTTTTCCGTGAGAATTTCACCGGTCAGGCGTTTGGTCTCTACCCCGTCCTTGTAAAAGAGATAGGCCGGTAAACCAATCACGCGCAGACGGGCACAGAGCATACGGTTTTCAACGGCATTGACCTTAGCCACCTTAATCTTGCCGTTATATTTCTCTTCCAGGCGGTCTACGGCCGGCATGAGGGCCAGGCAGGGTTTGCACTGGGGACCCCAAAAATCAACCATAACCGGCTCTTGAGATTGCAGAACTTCACTTTCGTAGTTGTCCCGATTTAAATCTATAGCCAATTTTAGTTACTACCTCCCTTGTTTTTTTCCAGCAAGAACGATATCCCGTCGGCAAGCTGAGTCATGCGCCCCAGGAATAAACTTCCCTTAGCCAGGAACAGGGTGTTATCAATCTTACCTGACTTTATGTTCTTTATGGCGTGCCCCAGGTACGGCACTGCCGAGGCGATGTGCCCCTGGGTAGGCGAGAAACCGGGCATGCCGTAGTCCTCGACAAAACGGTCCAGGTCTTCCCGTTTTATCTCATTACGCATTACGGCGAAGCTGCCGATAATGCGGTAGTTGGTGCGGGGAACGTTGCCACTGCCCTGTGGTTCGGTGACCTCGGGGTTGTGCATCTCGGTGGCGTATTTGTTTATTTCGGTAAGCTTCAAACCCAGGCGGTCAGCGGGCTCTATTACCAGTTTTTGCAGAATCGCCTGCTGCGACGAGCCCGAGCCGATTTCCTGTTTCCCGATGGAGTCCAGCCGGATAACCGGGCTGACGCCGTCGTTCTGGCCTATCCAGATGGCGATACCGGCCAGAACATCTTCCAGGATGGGCATATCATGGCGCAGGTGACCCTGGAATTTCATCCCCATTTTGGCGAGGGAGCCACCGGCGACCAGGACGACATTTTTGAACACTCCGGAACCGACCAGTCCCGCCGCCAGCATGATGGCATGAACCGGGGCACAACAGAATGCCTTGACATCGGAACCGGTGGCGCGGCTGCAGCCGGCTAATTCCCCAATAGCCTTGCACAGGCTGCCGCCGCCACGGTTGTAGCGGTCGCCGACCGCCTCCTCACCGTAGCCCAGCAGATAATCAATGTCCTCAGCTTTCTGACCCGACTTGTCAATCAAGTGGCGCAGCGCCATGACGCCGGAAGCCCGCGCTGATAAATTCTCGAGCAAGATGTCCGCTACCAGAGAGGCGTCTTCATCGTGTAATCTCTGAACACAGCCTACCAGTCGGTCACCTTCAACAAAAAGGGGTAAATTATAACCATCACTCAATGCGCTCTCAATATCTTTCAGGGGAACGCCTTTGCCCAGTCTCTGGATATCATCGGCATTAAACAGGGGATGTTTTTTTAATCGGGTGATAACTTCCTGGTGAAACCCTTCCTCCAGCAAAATAATATCGAATTCATCACATATTTTAAGCATGCCCAAAAACTCTTCCTCAGGCATGATTTCCCCGAAAGCGCCCCATCGGGAGGCACCGGGTAATAGGTTCTGGTACCAGGGATTGGGCAGATGCCACAGTTCATCCGGGTCAGTATTACCGATGAATGTCTGGTTAGGGGCATAAGCGACTGCCTGGTCAAAGGGGCGCAGGTGTTTCAGGATTGACGGTAATAATGAGGCTTTTTTGGGTATCTCACGGGCGGGTTTGGAGCCGTAACGAACCATTCCGGGGATGTGGGCCAGGAAATAGGAAGCGCTCTTTATTACCGGAAAGGTATTATCCGGGGCGTTGTTTGTCACAATAACTTTTCTCCTTCGGGCAATATTTTGGTTCTAACAGGTAATAAGGCGGTATTCATAGCGAAAACAGATCCTTCACGTGACGGCAGGCGTGAGCAGCCTCATCGCGGTCAGGGCAAAAACCTGAGTTGTCATAACCAGCTTGGCTATCTCTACGTATTCATCAGCCTTATGTGCCATGGCAAGGTCTCCCGGTCCGTAAAGTACCGTGGGAATCCCGGCGTCATGAAAATAACGCACGTCACCACCGGAGGTTAAGGAAATATCCGGCGTCTGACCGGTAGTATCTGTAATTGATTGCTTCATTACCTGTTCCAGCGGGGACTCCACCGGCGTACAGCCGGCATTGTAGCCAATCAGGACTTTCAGGTCGGCACTGAATTGAGGGTCTTGCTCCTTCAGTGATTCCAGGATTGACCGAAACTCAGCGATGACTTGCCGGGCGTCTTCTCCGGGGACGAGACGCCTATCGATGGTCATGGTGCATCGCGGGGGGACAATATTGGTGGAGTCACCGGTGTTTATTTTCCCGCCGAGAGTCATCGTTCCGGTTCGGCTGGCGGTGTGTTTATCGAGTTCAACATCCTCCTCGTAACGCAGATTCGGTCTAATCTTTCGGTTAATCTCGTTTACCACCTTAACCAT
>JAZFUA010000238.1:0-11331 GCA_036446975.1 Dehalococcoidales bacterium | reverse complement strand
GGCTGCCATCACCCTGTAGTTCTACCAGTTTCTCCTTTAACTGCTCGTATAACCCCCAAATTTCGCGGTGCTCCCCGACCAACAACCGGGTCGGGCTTTTCTCCTGCCCCAGGTGCTCTTCAAGGGCAGGGAAGAGCAGTTCTTCCTCCCGCCTGAAAAGTAACCCTATGTCTTTTTCAAAAAAGACGAGTACTTTAGCCAGATGGTCGAGCCAATTCTCGGTAATCACCGACCCCGGGGTACGAGAGCCCAGATTGAGACAAAGGCTGGCGGCGTGTAGCAAGCCGATATTATCGAGAGCCCTTTCATGCTCCCGCTTGAGAACATCCAGAGCAGTGCCAGCTTCAGGTTCGTCTTCTTCCTCTCCGGCTTTTAATCTTTCGTAAGCCTCGGGTCCAACACATTCCTCAGCGTGAGGGCACCAGTCGATACACGAAGCCTGCTGTGCCCGGTATACTTTGCTACCGCAACCGGGGCAGACCGCCTTCATTTCGTCCGTCCAGATTTCTACTTCTCTGTCGCATTCGGTGCAGTTGATATACTCAGGGATAGGTTCACGGATAGTGCGAGCCCCTGGGCAGGATTTATCATTGACCATACTCACACCTCCTTTTTCTGACTCTATTTTATCTTCGTTAGTCTCACTGTACCATCACACTGCTCCCGGTGATACGACTTTTGTCGTAAAGAGATTTTATCCGGGTAATAGTTATCCGGCCATCAACTATGGTAAAATTTCAGGGTAAGACTGTATTACTTTGTTGGAGAAGGTATTACCCGTGTCCTCATCAACTGATTTTTTAGCTTCTCTGCCCTACTTCAGTATGCTCGGCCCCGAAGAAATAGAGAGAATTGCCGGCGAAACGCTGGATCGCTCTTATGCCAGGGGCGAAGTGCTGTTCCTTGAGGGCGAACCCTGCCACGGTTTATATGTCGTGAAATCAGGTAGTGTCCGGGTTTTCAAAAGCTCCCCCGAAGGCAGGGAGCAAGTATTGCTCATTGCCCGTCAGGGGGACAGTTTTAATGATGTTCCCGTGTTTGACGGCGGCTCCAACCCGGCCAGTGCTTCAGCGCTTGAGTCATCTGTTGTCCATATCATACCTGTAGACACAATGCTTTCTATGCTGGCTGACTGTCCGGCTGCCCGGGCTATTATCAACCTGTTTGCCACCCGCCTGCGCCATCTAACTACAGTGATTGAAGACCTTTCCTTTCGCAGCGTGGTCAGTCGGTTAGCCAAAATGCTGCTCAGCCTGGCAGTGGTCCAGGGAGGAGCGTCACCGGTACCCCGCCTGACTCAGGACGAGATGGCCAACATCATTGGCTCAGTCCGTGATGTGGTAGGCAGAGCCCTCAGGACTCTGGAGAGAGCCGGGGCTATCAAGCTCGAAGGACAGCGCATTATGGTAATAGACCCTGAGAAGCTGCGGGAAATGACATAGTTTTCCGACAAATGTCGTATACTTCGATTTCAGCAGCGCCTAGAATTAGAATTAAAGAAATCTAGATGGGAACAGGAGGCAGCTGGTTAAAATGGCGGTACCAGAGATTAATCTCGATATCTGCACAGGATGCGGAGACTGTGTTGAGTTTTGTCCTTCCGGAACGGTAACCTTGGTAAACGGCAAGGCCTGCATAGTCAGACCGGAAGACTGTAACTACTGCTCGGATTGCGAGACCTTCTGCCCCCCGAAAGCTATCAGGTGTCCTTTCGAGATAATCCTGGTAGAAAACGGGCAGACGGGAGAGGTTAATGGCTGACAAAGAAACAGACTCAACCTCAGTCGCCTGGCGAAAAACAGCCAGGAGCCGCCTTCGTTTTGAGCTGGGCGGCTTAGCTTTTGCCCGTCAACACGGCTTCAGCTCTGAGGACTATGCCCGGCATTTTTGGGATAGAAACCCCTCGTCCTGGATGGGCAAGGAGAAACCAGAGCCCGCCGAGTATCTGCGCAAGGAGGCTAAAGCCTTCACCGAGCTTTACCCCGGAGTGTCCTTCAAGGTGCTAGAGACAGATGATGACCGGGCGGAGCTCGTTTTTACCAGGGGATGCCTGGCAGGGTGGGGGAAAGACCCCTGGGCGCTGGCCAGAAGCCTGGGCTTGACCGATGAAGATGTCTGCGCTTACTGCCGTGAATCATTTAATGTCTGGGCACAACATCTGGGTCTCCGTACCAGCATCGGCCCTGAAAAGGACGGGAATTGCCACCTCCGGGTATCCGGAGCCTGAGTCAGCCCCCGGACTTAACCAAAAAATCTCTGAGCTATTTTGTAAACTTCCATGGGCACCGTTTTAATGCCTTTGGCTACTTCCGAAAGCGGGCTGCTGGTAATTTTATCTCCCTTGATGGCCGTCATTTCTCCGTACTTATGTTGGTTTACCATACTAATAGCCTTTACCCCAAAACAAGTTGCCAAACTCCTGTCATAGGCTACCGGTGTTCCCCCTCGCTGAATATAACCCAGGGATGAAACCCTCGTTTCCAGCCCGGTCCTCTTCATAATGATGTCTCCCAGTACTTTACCGATGCCCCCAAGCAATTTTCTTTTTATGTCACCGGATTCGTAATACTCGCCACCTATGGTTTTTCCTTCCACGACTGTTCCTTCCGCCACGACTACAACACTGAAGTTAATCCCTTTCTCTTTTCGGTTAATCAGCATTCGACACAGCCAGTCAAGATTCAGGGGTAATTCCGGAATTAGAATGGCATCTGCCCCATTAGCCATACCGGCATATGTGGCAATCCAGCCGGCGTTCCTGCCCATAACTTCGAGCAGCATGACGCGGTGGTGACTTTCAGCCGTGGAACGAAGCCTGTCCAGGGCCTCAGTTGCTATCTCAACGGCGGTTTGAAACCCAATGGTGTAATCCGTACCTTTTATATCGTTATCGATAGTCTTGGGTATACCCACAACCGGAAGACCCTTCTTGAACATCTCGTAACTCACGGTTAAAGTGCCCTCACCGCCCAGGACAATCAGGGCAGTTAATTCCAGTTTCCTGACTTCTTCCAAAACCAGCTCGGGCCCATTCTCAACTGCCAAAGGGCTGACCCTTGAAGTGCCAAGAATCGTACCTCCCCGGTCGATGATGCCTGATGTCCTGATATAGTCCAGCGTCTCGTAATCTTTATCAAAAAAGCCTTTCCAGCCGTTTCTGATACCGGTAACCTGGTAGCCTTCCTGGATAGCTGTTTTGGTAGCTGCCCTGATGGCGGCGTTCAGTCCCGGACAGTCCCCTCCTCCGGTCAAGATACCAATTCGCTTTGGGCTCTCCATTAGCTGCCTCCTTTATCAGAGAATGTGACTAAGCAGTATCCTGGTGGCGATAGCCAGTAATATTATGCCCCCGGCTGTTTCAGCCCGTTTACCAAGTATACTGCCCCCTTTTCTGCCCAGAGTAAAACCAGCCAATGTAACCAGTAGTGAGGTCAATCCGATAATCGGGCTGGCTAAGGCTATATTAACCTCCAGGAAGCCAAAAGACAAACCCACCGCCAGGGCATCTATACTCGTTGCCACCGATAAAGTGAGTACTACCAGCCACCGGGTAATATCCAGTTTTTTCCCCTCGTCATCCGGGGACCCAAATGATTCCCATATCATCCGGCCGCCCACAAAGGCCAGTAATCCAAAGGCTATCCAGTGGTCATAGTCCTCAATCAAGCTGACGATTGTCTGCCCCCCCAGCCATCCCAGCACCGGCATCAGCGCCTGGAAAAGACCGAAGGAAACCGAAACACGGATGGCGTCTTTCCAGGATTGCCGGGCGGCCCCTGAACTGATACCCAGGGCGACGGCAAAGCAGTCTGCCGAAAGACCGATAGCTATGAGGAGGAGCGAGAAAAAATCAGCGATACTCACCCGCCCATTTTACCACATCGCCAGGAAATATCAGCAAAGACTCAATTTGCGATTCTGCTTACATTTGGTTGATTCCGGGTGTCGTGGTCAAGAATCCCGATTTTATCGGGACGAGGCGGCGGTTATCTTGACACTTCAAATCACCTTGGTTTACGATTAACTAGGGGACTATCGATGAGCAATAAGGAAGACAGAGGACAATGAGTAATCCCGTTATCTTTACCTTGAAAACCTGCCCGGCTTGCATCGAATTAAAGAAATATTGGGCCACCCGGGGCAGGGAGTTCGAAGAGCGGCAGATAGATGATAATCAGGCCTGGCTGGATGAAGCTCTGAAATACGGCGATACGGTTCCCATCGTCGTTTATGAAGACGGCCGGGTTGAAGTCGGCTATGCCGGTATGATCAGTTGCCATATCGCCTGAGCAGCCTGAAATAAGGGGTTGCCTCAAGGCAGAAGACCATTAAGGAGTACAATTTTGCAGATCAAACCAAGCGTCGTCACACCGGAAAGATTCACCAGCGGTTTTACCTACCCGGATTTCATCGCTCAGATTAAGGTGAATAAGGAGCAGTTTGAAAAATACTATGAATCCGGCCAGCTTAGCGCTGAAGACGGAGAATTTTTCCGCCAGGCAGCTCAGGCTCCCGATGGCATTAGCAGGATGCTCGTCCTCGGAGAGCCCTGGTGTCCTGATGTTTTCAGAGGCATGCCCGTCGCCGCCCGTATCTCCGAAGTTACCGGTGTAGAGATGCGCATATTTCCCCGGGACGAGAACCTGGATATTATGAACGAGTTCCTGAACCGGGGCGAACATATATCCATACCCGTAATTGTTTTTTACACTCCTGATTTGAGACCTATCTGCCACTGGATTGAACGGCCCGTGTTAGCCAATCAGGAACGGGAACAGATTCAAGCCAGCGTCAAAAAAGAAATGCCCGATGCCAGCGAACAGGAACAGCGGGCTGAAACTCGCAAGCGCACCCAGGAAAGGTATCCGGCCTGGCAGCAGGAGTCAATCCGGGAGATGCGCCGGATGCTGGCTGAAAAGCTTAATATCTAGTCGACCCGTTTATCGAATAAGCACTCCACCGCAGGCAGTCCGGTTGTTAAAAAGAGCCTGGTCTCCGTATTTATTTTTTGAAAATTCTCCCCGGGAGGGAGGCACGGAAAATGAAAAAGAACATCCTGAGAGAACTTTTGAATGCCGGGAAACCAACTTTAAGTACCCGCATGATAACAACTTCTCCCCAGATTGTTGAAATCATTGGACACTCCGGGGTTTTTGATTTTATTGAACTGCTCGGGGAATACGCCTCCTGGACGGTAACCGACCTTGAAAACTTCTCCCGGGCAGTGGAATTATTCCCCAATATGTCATCGATGATGAAGGTGGAAAGAGAACCCCGTATGAATATCACCCAGCGGTCCCTCGGTGCCGGCCTGCAGAACCTGCTTTTTGCCGACTGTGATTCAGCTGAAGAGACCAGGCAGTGTATCCGCTATGTCAGACCCCTCACTCCTGGAGACGGGGGGCTTCACGGCAGTTCAATGCGCAGAAATGTGGGCTATGTGCTTGAAGGCGGCAGTGAAGACTGGGCAAAGGCAATGAGAGAGGCAGTTATCGATATAATGATTGAATCGGAAAGCGCCCTTGAGCAGCTTGACGAGATACTTTCTGTAGAGGGAGTTGATATGGTCCACTTCGGGCCCAGCGATTACTCTCTGAGTGTGGGGAAACCAGGTATGGGGAAAAGCCCCGAAGTGCAAAAGCAGCATTTATATGTTATTGAAACCGCCCTCAATAAAGGTGTCAGACCACGGGTTGTGATTGACAACTACCAGGAAGCCCGGGAATACATAGATATGGGTGTCCGTGATTTCTGTATCGGTAACGACCTCGGCACTCTCTTCAGGTGGTGCCAGACCAACGGCGGGAAAGTAAGAGACCTGCTCGGCGTTTAGCCTGCTCTTTCACAATAAAAAGGAGGGGAAAGAATATTATGGAACTGAATGATTTGGATACCGTCATTAAAGGCAGGTATTCCGTCCGCAGCTGGCAGGAAAAGGATGTGCCTGAGGAGTTACTGTTGCAGGCAATAGAGCTGGCTACCTGGGCGCCGAACGGGGGTAACCAGCAAAACTGGCGATTCTATCTTGTTATGAATAAAGACACCATCGGAGCTATCGCCGATGCCGTTCAGGCAAAAGCCGATAAAATGGCGTCCTGGCCCGATGCCGATAAATTCCTTGGTGTAAACCGGGTTCGGAGCCGGGCCGGTTTTTTCCGCGGGGCGCCGGCTGTTATAGCCGTGGCCTCTTCTCAATATCAGTCACCCGTAGACAAACTCCTGGAAGCCAATGAAGGAAAAGAGGCGGAAGCCGGAGTAATTCGCCGGTGGCGTAATACCGCCGACAGTCGTATCCAGTCGGTATCAGCAGCTATCGCCTACCTGCTGCTGGTGCTTCACCAGATGGGCATCGGCTCACTCTGGATGACCGGCCCGATGCAGGCCAAAGAGGATATTGAGAACATCCTCAAGGTGCCGGCCGAGTTTGATATAATCGCCCTCATCCCGGTCGGTTATGCTGCCGACGGCCCGGGTGACAGGACCCGCAAAGCAATTCAGGAAGTCTGTCAGGTTGTCAGGTAGCCCCGGTTCATCAACCTCAAATACCACCGTTATTACAACTGAGAAGGATTTACAAAAATGCGTATTCTGGCAATTGATATTGGTATGGGCACCCAGGATATTTTGCTTTTCGATAGCTCCAGTTTGGTGGAGAACTGCATTCAGATGATTATGCCTTCTCCAACCAGTATTATCGCCGGGCGTATATCCCGGGCGACCGCTCAACGCCATCCGATTCTGCTAAACGGGGTAACCATGGGCGGAGGCTCGAACAACAGTGCCCTTACCCGGCACATTAAAGCCGGATTGCCGGCCTATGCCACCCTGGAAGCCGCCCTGACTTTCGATGACAATTTAGATGCCGTCAAAGAAATGGGGGTAACTATCCTGGCTCCTGAAGAAGTGCCCGGGGACGCCGACCTGGAGATAATCGAACTCAAGGACCTGGACCTGCCGGCCATAAAAAGGTCCCTGGAAGCCTTCGGCGTTGACAGTGTGTTTGATGCTCTGGCCGTGGCTGTCCTCGACCACGGCTTCGCTCCGGATATGTCCAACCGTCTTTTCCGCTTTGACCACCTGAAGAAATTGGTATCAAAAAGAGGCGAGCTTGTCGATTTCTGTTACCTGGCCCAGGAGATTCCCGATTATCTAACCCGTGCCAGGGCGGTGGTCAAAAGCGCCGGAGAGGAGGTTCCTCTGCTTTTTTCCGATACAGGAGTTGCCGCCGTGCTGGGTTCTCTGCAGGACAAAGAGGTTATCCGCCACAATAATTTAATCATAATAAACACGGGAAATTCTCACACCATCGCTTTCCATCTGGTTGATGGCCTGATTAAAGGTCTCTTTGAACATCACACTGGCCGGCTGAACGCTGCCTCACTGGACTCACTGATAACCAGGCTGGCTCAGGGTGTATTAACCAATGAGGAAGTCTTTGACGATGGCGGTCACGGGGCTTTGGTTATCGAGGCAGTTAATAATGAACCCTTTATCTCCATCACGGGGCCTCGCCAGAATGTGGCCTCCGGTTCATCTTTGGAACTTCACAAAGCTGTCCCTTACGGTGATGTTATGCTGACCGGTTGCTACGGACTGGTGAAGGCTTGCGCCCTGCGAATGGACAACTGGCGTGAGGAGATAGAACAGGCCCTGCTGGCCGGCTAGATACCCTCAAAAAGGTCCTTTTCCTTGCGGCGGCCGTTGGGGGACGGATATTCCCTCATAAAATAGTCCCGCGGCCCCCGGAATTTATCCATCATCTGTAGCATCATAAATAGACCCGGGCGCCGCCGTCTGCCTCCTCCCCCTCCCCCTATACCCTGGCTGGCATGACAGGCTGCGGCCTTGTTCCGTATTTCAACGGATTCCTTCTTAAGACTGATAATGGCATGAACTGGATAGTTTACATTGATTGTCCTGGTAAGGTCTATATCTCTGTTACGGCCAAAATGGTGGGGGTCTTGTCCGAATAACGGCATTAACTTCACAGCAAGCTTCATCGCTGTGCGAGGGCGCACCCCAAAATATAACTTACCCGGTTGGAAAACCGGGCCGGCTTCAGGGTACTGCTTCGGGTCCGCTGCGGCATAAAAAGCCTTAACCGTCGCATTATGGGTAGCTACATGGTCTGGGTGGCCGTAGCCTCCCCCGGCATCGTGGGTTATAACCACATCCGGTTTAATCTCCCGGAATACTTTGACTATTTTCTCGACTACCTCATCAATGGGGGCCATTGCCAGCGCATCCGGGAGCTTATTGTCGGCGTTGCCCCTCATGCCTGAATCACGGTAGCCCAGAGAAATAACTCCGGCTAATCCAAGTGCCTCCGCGGCACAATTCAACTCAGCCTGGCGCAAATCCCGGATGCTGTCATAGCCCTCCAAAAACCTGGGCTCAACGGTGCCTGATTCTCCGCCGGTGGTGATGACACAATAGGCTTTAACTCCGGCAGAAGTGTATTGGGCCAGTGTGGACCCGACTCCGAAACTTTCATCATCCGGGTGGGCTCCCAGATAAACCAGTACCTTCTCTTTATTACTCATACTCTCCCTGCATTTCAGAAAATGTTATGAAGTTATGATACTCCTTTAATCTTGTTTCAGCAAACGCAGGCAGGAATACCGGCCGCCACCCAGGCCGGCAACAGTCCAGGACAGGTTCTTACTGGTGTTCCGGGTTGTTGCTTTACTCGGACTGGTCGGTATTGTAATATTTAATCTGTTTATGAGACGAAACGCCCAGCTATCTGAACTATGTTGAATAAAAATTTCAGGGACGATTTACGAAAAGCTTACGATAGCAATGCTCAACAGCGCGATTCCAGTTTTACCCAGGACTGGAAAATAGCGGAGAGGGCTGACTTTTTCTCATTATTGCAGCAGGAAGACAAAAGCTCCCTGCTCGAAATCGGGGCCGGTCACGGCCGGGACAGCAAGTTCTTTCATGACCAGGGGCTTGAGGTGGTTTGCCTTGACCTGTCGCCTGAGATGGTCCGTTTGTGCAGTGAAAAGGGTCTGACTGCCTATGAGATGGATATGGCGGATTTACAGTTTCCGGCTGATTCGTTTGACGCTGTCTATTCCCTGAACAGCTTATTGCACCTTACCCGGACTGAGTTACCGGTTGTGTTGCAACGCATTAGCGAAATTCTGAAGCCGGGAGGGCTGTTTTACCTGGGCCTGTATGGTGGCCTGGACTTCGAAGGAATCCGGGAAAATGACAACTACACCCCCAAACGCTTCTATTCCTATTATTCTGATGACCCTATCCGGCAAATAGTAACCCGAGTGTTTGACCTGCTTTCCTTTAATCATCCGGCGGGTGATGCAAACAACCCCTTCCACTTTCACTCGCTGACCCTCAGGAAAAAGGATGGCTAAGGGCTTATCCCTTTCTTAGATGTACCAGGCGGGCACACATGTCTCAAAACCGTTATAATCTTCAAAAATAGACTGAGAGCGGGCCAGGCTTCGCTCAATGTCATCCCGGCCGAAGGGGATTGCCCAGGTAATACCGAAGTGAGCATCAATTGCCGAGTATAGAGCCGTCAACCTGAAAAATTTTTCAGGGACCCGATTTTTGAAATAGCCGTTAATCTGCCCGATGGCGAAGGGTATGCTTATCGCCTTTGTAAAAGTGGTCAGGCGAACGAATTCCTCCCAGGGATCGCCGAAATCCGTCCGGTTAAAATCAATAATACCCAGCCTTTCATCGGGAGTCATGATAAAGTTCCCCGGATGATAGTCTCCATGCTGTAATGTCTGGGGCCTGTTTCTGAGGTATTTGATATTGTCATTTATGAACCGGATTAGCCGTGACTCGTTCGGTACCATATAACCGCAATTCCGGTACTGCGAAATTTTCGTATTTATCTTATTTATCATCCGGGTTTCCCAGTCTGGAAGTCCGTCAGGAGCCCTTACGGAGTGAATCCTCTTAAGAATTTTCCCGGCGGTAATTCCCAAATTTTGCTGTTTTTGGGTGTCCATTCCGGGTAAGGCTTCTTCCGCCAACTCGCCTTCAAGCCAGGAAAGCAGGATGTAAACCATTTTACCATCGGCGCAGGTTCCGAAATCGATTGGCTGGGACATATCTATACCCAGTTTCCGAATTATTTCCATCGCCTGGTACTCGGCTTTTTTCTTTTGGTATTGGGATATATCGGCCAGCCTGATTACCAGTTTTCTGTCATCATCGGTTTCGATATAGTACTTCTGGTCAGCCGACCAGCCTTTATCGATGAATTCAATTTTCAGCCAGTGCTCGGCATCGGGGATATCGCTAAAATCCATCGGCTGATTTTCCATAAACCTAATTAAATCCAATCCTAAAGTCTGTCTTTATAAAACTCCACTACCGCATCTCTTACCTCGTTACGGGAATGCTTTCCCTCTGCCAGCAGGTTACCCAGAAACTGTTCCCTGAGCTGAATTTCCGCTTCGATTTGGTCTTCTTTAATCCCGAACCGCCCTGAAATAGCCCCATACACTTCTGCGTCATTGCCAAAAACAAGCTCCCCGCTCTCCTGGTTTCGGGAGGCAATAATTGCCAGCGAGAGTCCATCTTTTTCAGCCCCGATAAGCAGCCCGGCGGTCTCCACCCGTCTAATCGGCTCGGTAGCATCTCTCCAGTCGCCAGTCACGCTGATGGTGATAATTACATCCAGGTTAGCGATAAGTGATAAGGACAGTTCCAAGCCATTGTAGAGAATGCCAATGGTCTCTTTCAGTGTTCTGGCATGAATAGTGCTGCCCAGCCCGTAACCGCGGGAGAGCAGGTCAAATGCCATCCTCGCTTCGTCACCCCACAGGTAAAAACCAAAGTTACTCAGCTCGGCGGCCACCATATAGGTAACGGCCGGAACGGAGTGCTCCGTAAATTTAAAATCTTCAGCCTGACCCTCAAGCTGGATTTGCTTGACCTCAGGAGGAAGAAAGTCCATCAGGGCATTTAAGAGGGTGCTCTTACCCGCATTACTGGGTCCGGCGGCCACCAGGGCCGATGCCCGGTGTTCCATAATCAGCCATAGAATGCCGGCAAGCCTCAGGTTTAAGCTGCCGAAATTCACCAGCTCCAGCATAGACAGGCTTTCGGCAGGTTCTGAAAACCGCCCTCCCCACCAGCGATAAGAACTCATATTTTGGAGATTTCCTCTGTCAGGCTCATCACTTTGTTCACCGTCTCGCCCCTCCCTTGGCCGTTTTTCCGTTGAATTCCATTATAGAAACAATAGCCTGAATATTCAATGCGGTTGTAACAGGGCACTTTGAGCCGCACTTCGGCACGAAGTGGTGAGAGGAAGTTGGCAAAATGTTAGCTGCTATCCAGCCT
>JAZFUA010000237.1:0-6424 GCA_036446975.1 Dehalococcoidales bacterium | reverse complement strand
CACCTCCAGGTTCATGTTTAAATCAGCCACCATTTTCCTGATTACCAGTGTCTGCTGGGCGTCTTTCTGCCCGAAATAAGCTTTTGTTGGCTGGACGATATTAAACAGTTTGGCGACTACCGTGGTAACGCCCCGGAAGTGGGTAGGGCGGGCAGCCCCTTCCAGTCGTTCGCTGATTTTACCCACCTCTACCCAGCTATCGAAATTGGCTGGGTATATTTCAGATACCGCGGGCATAAAAACAATGTCGGTTTTCTCACCTTCCAGCATGGCTAAATCGCGCTCGATATCCCGCGGGTAGGTGGCGAGGTCCTCGCTGGGTCCGAACTGGGTAGGGTTGATAAAAATGCTGGCTACCACCGTTTTGTTTTCAGCCCGGGCCTGTTTCGCCAGAGACAGATGTCCCCTATGAAGGTAGCCCATGGTAGGGACGAAGCCAACCGTCCCGGTGCATTCGGAGCGTAGCTGCCTCATCTCAGCTATCGTTTCAACTATTTTCATATATTTTCATAAAAAATCTGCTGATTACATGTTCCCCCCTCCCCTTGGAAAGGAGAAGGGGGAATTTAAAATAAAGAGGGTTGATGCCCCTCTGGAACAGCCGTTTACCTGATCAGCTTAGAGACTTTACCTGGATTCAAGCTCGGCGATTACTGCCTTATCGATAATATAGCTGTGTTTCTCGGTGGGGAAAACGCCTTCTTTAACCTCTTTGTCATAATCGGTGACAACGCTTTTTATGATATCGGCCAGGTTTGCGTAGCGCTTGGCGTGTTTGGGAAGAAAGTCGGTAAAAGAACCCAGAATATCGTTGATAATCTGAATTTGGCCGTCGCAGCTGGGGCCGGCGCCAATGCCAATTGTGGGCACGCTTACTTTTTTAGTCACCAGTGCGGCTAATTTATAAGGAATAGCCTCAATTACTATGGCGAATACCCCAGCCTGCTCCAGAGCTGCTGCGTCATCAATCAGTTTGCTGGCGGCTTCAAGCGATTTCGCCTGCACCTTCATACCACCCATCTGATTAACGGACTGCGGAGTTAGTCCGATGTGTCCCATAACCGGAATGCCGCATTCTACAATCTTTTTAACCTTATCGGCTACGGTCACACCGCCTTCAAGTTTTATCGCCTGGGCGCCTGCTTCCTGTATAAAGCGGGCGGCATTCCTCATTGCATCCTCAGCGCTGACAGTGTATGTCATAAAGGGCATATCCCCCACTATCAAGGCGTTCTGGGCACCTCTGACCACCGCCTTGGTGTGGTGCAGCATTACCTCCATAGTTACCGGTATCGGAGTTTCATAACCAAGCACCACCATACCCAGACTATCACCGACCAGAATCATCGGTATTCCCACCTCATCCACTATCTTGGCTGTAGAATAGTCGTAGGCGGTAAGCATTGAGATTTTTTCGCCCTTTTCTTTCATTTCTCTTATCTGGTTAATAGTGACACGCATTATCTTCCTCCTATGCTGTTATTCCGTCAATCTCATGTTTGATTTTAGTGATAGCGTTTTTCTCGTCTACATAGACCAGTTTGGGTAATATATTACGGGCTTCACTATCTTCAACATGCTGGTAGGTGAGAATGATGACTATATCTTCTTTGGTCGCCAGTCTGGCGGCTGCCCCATTGATACAGATTTCACCCCCTGCTCCTTCGATAGCGTAGGTAGTGAACCGGGCGCCGTTGCTAACATTTAGTATATCCACCTGTTCGTAGGGAAGGATATCGGCAGCTTCCATAAGTTTCTTGTCGATAGTGATACTGCCTTCATAATTTAAATTGGAGTCGGTAACACGGGCGCGGTGGATTTTGCTTCTTAACATTACTCTCATTGGGTTTATTCCTGCCTTTAACTTTTTAGTATTTTCTCCAGCTCATACGCTTGCTGCTGGTTGATTCTGCCTTTGGCCAGGGCAACCGGGACTGTCTGCCGCCCAAGCTCAAGATAGGTGGAGAGCACGCCAGGGGCTGCCTTTTCCAAAGCGTTTACGTGCTTGTTAATGGTGCCGGTATCACCCCGGGCAATCGGCCCGGTGAGACACTGGGGAATACCTACTTTATCAATGTTATTGAGGGTCCCTCGCAATAAGGGCATTAACGCCCGTGTGGCTTCATCTGTTGGAATATCAAAGGTCTGCCACAGATCGGTGGCCAGTTTGACCAGGGTAACCAGGTAGTTGCAGGCAATAACGGCAGCTGCGTGGTAAATCACTTTATCGCTGGCTTTCAGCTCTATGCAGTGTCCGTTAAGGGCTGTAGCTATATCTTTAAGGGTACCCAACATCGGTTCTTCAGCTTCTATGGCGAAGGTCGAACCGGGGATATTGTCAATGGCCTGCTTCACGCTGGCGAAGGTCTGCAGAGGGTGAAAAGCTCCGACCCGGGCGCCTGCTTTCCTGGCCGGTTCCAGGGTATCCGTTGAATCGGCTCCGCTGCAGTGGATAACGCTTTGCCCGGGGCGCCAGCTTACTTCAGAAGCTACCACGGGAATGGCGTCATCGGGCGTGGTGATGAAGATAAGCTCGGCTGTGTCAGCCACGGCCTGGTTATCGGTGCCGGCCTGGCAACCGCTGATTTCCCCGGCCAGCTTATCTGCCGATGCCTGGCTGCGACTGGACACGGCCACCACCTGGTAGCCCCTTTGATTTAATCCGATAGCCAGAGCAGTACCCACAGTTCCGGCGCCTATAAATCCTACTTTAATCATTTTAGTTTTTTCGCTGGGTTAATTGAGTAAAAAAAAACCTTCTCGGACACAGTCAGAAAAGGCATTGTATAAGACCCTATTCTACCGTCTCGGTCGTGTCCGATCCAAGCGACCCCAGTTGTTAAAGACCTTTCTCCCTGGCTCACCGCCTTCCGGTCGATGGCTTATCCTGTAATATGAAAAGTATAGTAGGAAAAACCGGATTTGTCAATACTTCGGGCGAGTCAGGACTGATTTAAAGCCCTAGCTAATTCGAGCTGAAGACGCCTGGTATTGATACCGGAATCAAGCATTGACCAGGGTAGTTTTTCCGTAGTGTCCAATTTCCGGTAAAGGTAAGTATTAATATCCAGGCGGCATTTATCTACTGCGTTCTGCCAGCCGGATAGTGAGAATTCTTCTATATCAGCCAGAGCCTCAGCCAGCCTGGACTTCCCCCGTGCCAGACTCCCCTGTACCTGGCTCCAGGCCAGGCTTTCAGCTTTTATTTGTATTCCCTGCGGGGAAAGCCTTTTCTTGAGCAGGGATAAACGGTTCTTCAGGGTGGAGAGTTGTTCCATCGGCAGCCACTGGAAAGGGGTACCTGCTTTTGGCACAAAGGGGGCGATACTCAGGGTAATGCGACAGCCGCTTTGCCGGCTATCCAGGATAGCCTTGCACTTGAGAACCAGCTTTACCATTTCCTCTATATCGTCATCGGTCTCGGTGGGTAAGCCAATCATAAAGTAAAGCTTGAGTTGTTTAATATTCTGCTCTGCCACCAGATACATCGCCTTGAGAATGTCGTCCTCGTTGATGTTCTTCCGGATTACCTGGCGCAGGCGTTGTGAGCCGGCTTCAGGGGCAAGGGCAACGCTTCGGGCCCCGCCTTTAACCATTTCCCTCAGGGCAATAGTGGGGAGGGGTTTAATGCGTAGAGAGCTGATGGAGAGTTCCGCCCCCATCTGCTGTAATCCGGTCAGTAACTCTTCGAATTGGGGGTGGTCGGAAACTGCCGGCCCCACCAGCCCCAGCCGTTTCCTGTATTTCAGTCCCTCTTTTCCCTGGGAGAGCAGGTTGTCCAGAGAGCGAAAGCGCGTCGGGCTGAAAGCGGTGCTGACTAGGCAAAAGCGGCAGCCCCAGTCGCAGCCCCGTTCTACCTCGATAAGGTAAAGGTTGCCCAGCTCGGTATCCGGGGTCAGGACTACGGAATGAGCTGGAAAATCATCCAGGTTTTGGGTAAATTGTCGAATCACAGGTGTATCATCGTAGCTCTGGGGCACATAGACCCCGGGTACCCCGGATATCTTTTTAAGCAGCTTGTCCCGCTTGTCCGAAATGCCTTCGGAAAGTACCGGTAGCATTGCCGGTAAAATCGACTCCGCCTCACCGATACACAGGCAATCGAAGAAAGGGGAGAGAGGCATCGGGTTGGCGGTAACGCAGACGCCGCCGGCCATAACCAGGGGATGACTCTCATCCCGGTCGGCAGCATAAATGGGTATGCCGCTGGCTTTGAGAATTTCAGGCACATTAAAGTAGTCAAGTTCGTAGGTGACGGAGAAAGCCAGGACAGCGAAATCGGTCAGCGGTCTCTGTGACTCCAGGGATAAGGGTAGTACCTTCTTAGTCCTGTCTCCCTTTTCCCTGAAAACCCTTTCACAGACCACATTCGGGTAGTCGTTAAGCAGGCTGTAAATGGACTGCATTCCCAGGTTGGACATGCCCAGGTAATAGGCATTCGGGTAAATCAGGGCGATGGGCAGCCTGCCTCCCCAGTTCTTAATTACCGTCCCCATTTCCCGGGCCAACCGGTACCTGGCGTCTTTAACTTTAGCCGGACTCATATATTCTTATTATACACTCATCCAGTTGTCTTGGTTGTGCGAAAAGACCCCTATTGTCATTGCGAAGAGCGTAGCGACGTGGCAATCCGGGTTGGGGGGTTCGCCCCACCCAGATTGCTTCGCCTTCCGACGAAGTCGGAAGGCGAAGCAATGACAGTTTTCGGGCAACCTCACTAAGGGGGATCTAAAATACCTCTCAATCTCCCTTTAAGAAAGGAAGAGGTCTTGATGATGACTATTTTAGCACTTCTCTTAACAAGGGAATCGGGAAGAAAATTGATTTAAGAGTTTCTGCCCTTTGTTGTCGCTTTCTCTTAATTCCTCTTATCACTTGACGGAGGTTTTATCATCAGACAGGCCGGGACACCGGCCTCTAGGACACTATCATCACGCTCAATAAAGCCATAGCTTTCGTAAAGGTTTCGCTCTTGCTTTATGGGGGCAAAACTAGACCTGAACACATTTGCGGATATTTCCCTTTTATTGTCAAGCTGGTTCAAGGCGACTTCAATTAGCTTCGGGCCGATGACCTGGAAATCAGCTATTTTTGAAACTCCAAAATAAGATATTCGGTTGTTTTTTTTGAAAAAGCTACTACACCCAGACAGCGTCCCGACACTCCATCCTCAACCAAATAAGCTTCATTTTGAGCTATTTTGGCCGTCATATAATCATCAAAGCCTTCGTAAAATGCGGATATATCGGAAATAAGTTTGTTTACCAGTCCATCCCACTCGTGAGAAAGATTAAGCCAGGTGTGAATGTCAGACAAAGTTACTGCTCTTATCAGCATTTCAGTACGAAAGGCAATGCTACCCCTGATAAATCCTCACCCTTCTCCGGGGGTCTTTACCCGTGCTCTGGGAAGAGAGTTCGTTTCTCTCGGCTATCAGGTGCTGGAGGCGGCGGATATAGGCGCTCTGGGGACTCAGTTCCACCTCACCCTGTCCGTTCTTTATCAGGTTGACGGCGTTATGAGCTTCGCTGAGGGCTACCTGGAAGGAGTCGTCCGGGTCAACGTTTTCCCGTCCGGCGCTTTGCGGGTAAATAGAGTTGATGAATTGCCTGATTTGAGCTGGCGTGTTGCTGCGTAGCACATAGACGGGCAGGTTGGCCGCTTCCGCTTCCTTGACCTTCTGGGGCTTGCGGCGGTAATGGTGCTTTGAGGTGACAAAGAGGCTGGCATTGTTGATATTATCCACTATTTCCAGGGCTGAGGGCATCTCCTTGGCCATCTGTTCGAATCTGCCCCGGTTCACCCCGAAAAGATAGAGCCGGTGACGGATGCCTTCTGCCACCACTGGTTTGGACGGGGTTGTTCTTCTGGACGGAATAACCGGTTCCACCGGCTCTATTTTTACTTCTCCGGTCTCATTCTGCCAGCGGGTCTCGGTTGTAAGGGCTCGCCCTCGCAGGATATCGTCAACCGCCTGGCCGACGTCAGGGTGAATGGCTACCCGGTCCCAGTCCTGGATTTCAACGACAATATCAAAAGTGGGTTGAGAAACACGCTCCAGTATGGATTTCTGGGTGCCCCGTCGCCTGGCTTCTTCATCGCCCAGGGTTACGCTCTGAATACCGCCAACCAGGTCGGCTAGGGTGGGGTTCATAATCAGGTTTTCCAGGGTATTGCCGTGGGCGGTGCCGACCAATTGCACCCCGCGCTCGGCAATGGTTCGGGCTGCCTGGGCGTCCGGTTCGGTACCCATCTCGTCAATAACGATTACCTCGGGCATATGGTTCTCCACAGCTTCAATCATCACGGCGTGTTGCTGGCTGGGAGTGCTTACCTGCATCCGGCGGGCGTGTCCGATGGCGGGGTGGGGAATATCGCCGTCACCCGCAATCTCATTTGAGGTGTCAACGATGATGACCCGCTT
>JAZFUA010000236.1:0-5103 GCA_036446975.1 Dehalococcoidales bacterium | reverse complement strand
TTTAACTATAATTGTAATGAGTAAAAAGGTCAACTGTGAGACCCATCTATGAACTGACCGCCAAGTATCGGGAGGCTACCGGTGAAACGCTGTCTCCCCGTCAGGTTGACCGTTCCAGGTCAATTGCGCGTTTTAGCAGGTTAATTATACCGGTCTTCCCTTCATTGATAAAGGTTAGTAAAAAAGCAGCGATAAGGGGACCCCATGCAGCGATTTCAAGGTTTGTAAACCATGAAGGTGCGATTATACCTTGTGTTACCAAAGCCTGAGGCACCCAGAACAACCACGTAAAGCCAAAGGCAATTATAAAGAATAGTAGTAAATTGCGGTTTTCGCATTTGTTTTGCGCTATAATATCCTCCTTTCCAAACATTAATCAGAAGTACAAGGGCATCATCAACAACTATGTCAATTAGTCATACCGATGCCCTTGTTTCACCTCATAGCCTCTTACGTCTATCTTGGGATACTTTTCAACGGGAGGAGTGACAAGGGAAGGACGACCCTGGCACCAACTGCCACAGTATTCACGATCTGGTTGATCCTTACATCTGCAGCTATACTGATAAGCATGATAGCGTCAATGAAATCTAGTCCGAGCTTCTTCGTGATTAGCGCTGCCATGTTATCCAGGGCAATCTTATAGGCCTCCTCTAGGGTCTTGCCATCG
This sequence comes from Dehalococcoidales bacterium, assembly GCA_036446975.1. GTDB lineage: Bacteria > Chloroflexota > Dehalococcoidia > Dehalococcoidales > UBA2162 > JAZFUA01. The sequence continues at coordinate 4,433 of JAZFUA010000236.1, read as the reverse complement.
CCAACCGTCATTACCTCGCTGGCTGTCACCACCATAGGATGTGTTAATTCCATGTCTCCTATTACCTGACAGCGTAAAGTAAGTAAACCCTCTGTCTCGACTGCGGAGAAGCAGCTTTCGCCATCGCCCATCGCAGCATGGACATCTCCACAGGAGAGCAATGCCCCCTCAACGAATACAGGCAGATAGACGCTGGTACCTTCAGTAATATCAGTGATGTCCATATTCCCACCATAATTCCCCGTCGCGTGGCAATTTATCACTTTGCCAACCGGGGCAACACCAACTTTGCCTGCCATTGGGCGCAGAGGTACTTTTATCGTATCATTGAAGTACGCGAATTTGTCATCATATTTCACCACTTTGTACATGGGTTTAGTCACGCTATCTCCAAATGCCCCTTTTCCCGGGATTACAGCGATTGCCCCTTCTCCTGCCGTCAGTTTCAGCTCCACAATTTCAACCTTTAGGGTCGAACCGGGTCTGGCACCCTCTATTCTTACTGGGCCGGTTACCGGTACAGTCGTTTCCGGAAATTTTTCCCGGTGGGTCAATATACTGGGAGTTTCTAGTCGGAATAGCTCACCCTGGGCCACGGTCAGTGCGGGAGGAATCGAAGCATCATAATAGTCATTGCTGATGTCTTTTGTCAGAACCTTCATCATATCTCTCCCTCTCTATTTTCCGCGATGTGATTGCCTCTTAAGTATGTCTTCCCGATTGACCCAGTTCCTAGGCAGGTTACCCTTAAGAACGGAAACTATCTCGGTAAAAAGCCGGCGGCAGGTTCTGGGCATCATCTCCATTATCTGCCCTATCAAACTCCACCAGATCAGACTGCTCGAAATAACTCCACCTGCTCCTGAGGCTGGAATGCCGGTTGACAACCCAATAACCAGTCGGTAGAAGCGGCTAAAAGGGTTTTATCATCTGTCCCGGCAGCCAGAGGATTATCTGAGGGAAGATAATCATCAAGCCAAGCGCCACTATAATTAGAAGCACATACGGAATTACGCCGCGGATGATGTGAGCCGTGGTTATCCCCAGTGCTGGGTCAGCAGCGCCACGCAAATAGAAGATGGCATAGGCGAAGGGAGGGGTCATGAAGGAAGTCTGTAGGTTAACGCAGATCATCATGGCAAACCAGAGCGGGTCAAATCCGAGCTCATGGCCAACGGGCGTTATTATCGGCACCACAATAAATAGTATCCCCAGCCAGTCAATAAAATAGCCGAGGAGAAAAACGACGAACATGACGACGGCAAAGATGCCCCATTTGCCGCCGGGGGCACTCAAAATCACGTCTTTCACCGCCTCCCCGCCGCCGGCGCGCAGAAAGATGCCGACGAAGGCAAATCCCATGGCACCGATGATCATTACCATCGCCGAGACAATCAGCGTTTGCTGTACAACGTCTCGCAGCACCCTCCAGTTAAGATGTCGATAGATAACGGCGAGCAGTGTGGCGGCAATCGCCCCCACCCCGGCGGCTTCCGTGGGCGTCGCAATACCGGCGAAAATACTCCCCAGCACCGCCAGAATCAAGAACATAGGCGGCAGCATTGAAAGGAGAAGGTCAGTGGTTTTCTTGAGCAGGGGAGCCGCCCTTTCCTGCGGGGCCACTGCTGGCGCCATTTCCGGCCGCATAAAGCTGTAAACTGTGACATAGCCAATGTATAAAGCGGAAAGGAGAAGTCCGGGCAGAAAGGCGGCAAAGAACAGCTTGCCCACGGAAATAAGCGCCATCGGTCCGTAAACGACCAGCATGATACTGGGGGGAATCAGGATACCCAACGTGCCCCCGGCACAAACGGCACCACTGGCCAGGGCTTTGTCATAGCCACGATTAATCATGGCAGGAAGGGCGATAATGGCCAGCGCCGAAACCGAAGCGCCGATAATACCCACCGTGGCGGCCAGAATCGTGCCCAGCACCACCGTGGTTATTGCCAGCCCGCCCCTCAAGCCGCCAAGCCAGACATAGAGGGAGGAAAACATTTTTTCCGCTACTCCCGAATGGCCCAGCATCAAGCCCATGAAAATAAATCCCGGCACGGCCAGCAAAGTATAGCTGGTCAAAATCTCCCAGGTGCGACTGTATAAAATCCAGCTTGCGGTCCCCGGTCCGAAAAGGAGAATCCCCATGGTAATGGTGACACCGCCGATAACAAAAGCCAGGGGGAAACCGAGGATAACCCCAACGACGATCGAACCGAGCATGACCAGGCCTACCATCTCGGGACTAAGGCTAATCATAAGCTTTATTCCTCACCAGCAGGTATAAATCACGGTAGAACTGGGCCAGACTCTGAAGGGCAAGCAAAATCATCCCCACGGCTACCACTGTTCTAATTGGCCAGAGCAGGGGGAACCAGAAGGTGTACGGTGACCTTTCCTCGATGACAAAGGAACGGATTGCATACGGCACGCTAACATAGATCAGGAAACCAACCATTGGCAGGAGCCAGATTATGGTAGCCGCCACATCAATGCCGGCCTGCAGCCTGGTCGGGAAGTAAAGATAAATGACATCTACCCTTACATGCCGGCGGAGGCGGTGAACATAACCCCAGCCCAGGGCGTAAAGAGCCGCTCCAGCCATTATCATGAGTTCCGGCAGCACACTCGTTGGACTGTGAAAGATATATCTGAGAGCCACCTCAGTGCTGATGAGCAGCATGACAAGAGGGGCCAGCCATTTTGCCGTGTATCCGACAAAATCGTTAATGGAGTCAATCGCTTTCAGTATCTTTCTCATCGCTTATTTTTAAGACTCCGCTCCGGGTTCTGCCCCGGAGCGGAGTGTCCTGACCTAAGATTGGTTACCGGCTAGTATTTCCGCCACTCTTCCGGAGGTACCGCCCATGAAGGCATCCCCAGAGTATCATTCCACATCACCGCCCAGGCGCGCTGAGCTTCCAGCATTTCCTTCATGTCGGGTTTATCGGCCGCCTCCTCATCCAGGGCAACATCATAAAGTGCCCCATATGCGTCTTCTATTTCACTAGGTAACTTCTGGACGATATTCCCGTACTCGCGCATTTTATCCAGCGTCAAACTTTCCTGCATCGTCTGGAAAATACCAAAATCCATTGCTTCGGACTGAGCGACCGTCTTGAAAAGCAGTTTTAGGTTATCAGGTAGCTTCTCCCACGCGCTTCGCTTCACTGCGGGATGCATACCGGACTCGCTGGGCCCCCGGATGGGGGAAATGTAGACATACTTGGCAACTTCATGATAGGCAAAATCGTAGTTGGTTGTAGCATTGCTCATTTCAAAAGCATCAAGTACGCCGCGCTGGGTCGCCTCGTAGAGGTCAGCCGCCGGTAGCATTACGACGGAGGCACCCATCTTTTCCATGGGTAGCCCGCCGAAACCGAAGGCCCGGACATTCAGGCCTTCAAAATCCGCCGGCGTGTTCAGTTCCTTGGTTGACATCAAGAAGAGCTCGGGTGGATTAGGGGCGTGGGTGCCGGAGAGGTCCATGACGTCAAATCCTTTTTCCGCAATCCACTTGTTGGCGATATCAACACCCAGTTCCTTCTGGAAGACATAATAAGGGTAAGGGGGAAGTCTGGCCCCGTTCTGGTGGTAGATGCCGCCCAATGGGATTGTGCCCAGTACTGCCCCGAAGTTCCCACTCCCCCACTCAATGGCGCCCTCATCCAGTCCCAGAAACTCCTGGTAGGCAGGCACGATAGCGCCGCCGGGATGTATTTCCAGAACGAAGCTCCCTCCACTGAGCTCGTTAACGGAGTCCGCAATTCTCTTGAGCGATTCATAGAATGGCGTTCCCACGGCCTGATGCGATGACCCGACCCAGGTAATTACCTCGGCGGGCTGGGCCGGGGCCGGAGCTGGAGCCGGTGCTGGTGCTGGCGCCGGTGCTGGCGCCGGTGCTGGAGCCGGTGCTGGAGCCGGTGCTGGAGCCGGTGCTGGAGCCGGTGCCGCGCAGGCAACCATGCTCACAATTAGCAGTAATGCCAGCGGAATTAACAACATTTTCTTTTTCATCTTCTGACTCCTCCTGTAGTTATTAATCTCTAGTAAGGTAAAGCCCACTCTTTTCAAACTTATCACCTCCCTTTTCTTTTTATTTTATGGAGAAAACCCTGCCAGTTTTCATATTTCAATATTTACGGCCAGCTTACCGGCGGGATGCCACTTGCCCGATTACACCAAGGGCAGCACACGGGAGGAGCCAGCACCGTTTCCCCAGGCACGGTATTCATCCCTTGTTTCCCCTGGCAGAGCCCGCCAAATGACCTTGGATTCTTCCATAGATGGCTTATATTGTTAAGGTGCCTTATTATTCGTATTAATTTCGATAAACCAACTCAATATACTTGATAGAATATCTGATTTGATATATCCTACATGACTTAACCTGTCATGTCAATACGTTAATCACATTTATTTACAAATTTAACCGG
>JAZFUA010000235.1:0-5046 GCA_036446975.1 Dehalococcoidales bacterium | reverse complement strand
GTTTCACCGCTTTATCAGGCTGCCTTTTTGATTATGGACAATTATACACCTATTCTCAAAGGTCAACAATACAAAATCCTTTTGGAGCATCCAGGGTGGATAATATCCAAGAGCGAGTGGTATAATGGCAAATTAGAATTTAAACTGAACCTGCCATATTTTATCATTTGAGTTACCCATCTTTTATAAAAATGTTTCTAAGGTAGTTATAAGAAATGTCCAGGGAAAGTATTTATAAATCTTACAAACCTGCCGATGCAATTGAATCGGGACACAATGATTACGGCTACTGGTTTGTGTTTTGTTTAAACAAACTTCTTATTAAACCGGATGATTGCAGTATTCCATATCTGACAAGTTTGGCGGAACTGGAGCTTTCGCCCGTCAGAACCCAGTATCTGGGTACGCTGCAAGGGCAGCCATGCCATTCGGCGGAAGTTTCTCCGGATACTATTCCTCCTGGGGGAATGTCTTTCAGAGAACTGAGGTCATTATATGGCCTGCTGAATGAAGATATATTCCTCCTGGCGGGTAAAGCCATCCAGATAGTAAACTGGGACCAAACGCACCAGTATTGCGGCAGATGTGGTCATAAGACACAAACCCTCCAGGGCGAAAGGGCAAATAAATGTCAGGTATGCGGTTTTACCAGTTATCCCCGCCTTTCGCCGGCAGTAATAACGGCTGTGTTAAAGGATAACAAAATCCTTTTATCCCATAATGCGGCTTTCCGGGGGAATATGCATTCTTTAATTGCCGGATTTGTGGAACCGGGTGAAACTCTGGAAGAATGTGTCAAAAGAGAATTATTGGAAGAAGTGGGCATACAGGTTAAAAACGTGAAATATTTTGGCAGTCAACCCTGGCCATTCCCCAATTCATTGATGATTGGTTTCACCGCCGGGTATGAAAGCGGAGAAATATCAGTCGACGGAAAAGAAGTTCTGGAAGCAGGCTGGTACGGTGTGAATAACCTCCCCGAATTACCCCCTGAGATGAGCATCGCCAGAGAGATAATCGATTGGTTTATCCAGAATAATTCCGGTAGTATCTAATATCGGTTAGGCTTTAATCGCTGATGATATCCATAAATTCATTTACCACCGCTTTGGAGAACTCCTCGTCATTTATAGGAGCATCGATTTCCTTTATTTCTATATCTTTCCGTAACCAGACTTTTAACGAGTCTATGTAAGCCTGGTCGGCAACGGGGTCATAAAAATCATTCCCCTCCCGGTCGATAGAGTTCATTGACGGCCACTTCCCTACGAAACCCCTCCAGTACGATAGGTACCTTCTCTTCAGGAGTGTACTCCCGTCTGGAGGCGGCTCTAACCTGCCGTATGAACCCCCTGGTTTTCCTGGTTATGGCCTCGGCGGCTTCACTCTTATCTTCGTTTTCCTGGGACATAATTCGCTCCTCTTACTGATTAGTCAGTCTACTACCTCTCAGGAGCTCGCGCCACCCTTCTAAAGTGTACGGTTTTTGTGGCCCCTTTTGTGTCCCATTATCGCTCACGGTCTACAGAGACAGCTAATCAGTGAAACCAGTGGTCTGATGAAGATGTTTACCAACCCAAAATTAATGGCGGTAAGCAGAATGGTATCCCAGCCACCTGAATGTATGCCGGGTATGAGTTGAGCTGCCACTCAGATATTGGTGGCTTGGATAGCTGCTTTGTTTGTATTCTCCGGACTTTGAACCGGGGGTTAACCTCCGGCAAGTGCAAATCGAATCAATACCAGCCCAGGGTTCCTTCTCGTTTGGACCTGGCTACTCCCCACTGCAATACTTTGTAACCCACCGGTAACAATATGACAGCGAATACAGAGCCTTTAATAAACTCGGACAGCACCTTCGGGTCCAATAGTGAGGCGTTGGTCAGCAAGGCTAAGCGGCAGAGATGGTAGACCCAGGTTTGAGGTAGAAACCAGGAGATGGTTGAGACTCCCGGGAAGAATATGGTATCCAGGTAGACCACGGGAAAGGATATTCCGGCAAAGAGGTTCTGGAGTACGTTTATCGTCCAGGTGACCGGGTCGGTAGATTTTGTCACAATTCTCACTCCTGTGGAGATGAGAGCCAGACCCATCAATATGGCGGCTGAGATGGCGAAGGCAACGATAGTGGTGGGTATGTTTACATCTAATTTGGCGCCGAATACGCTGGTGCCGATGAGCAGGTAGGGGATAAAGGTGAGCACGGATAAGATGTATGTCCAGACAATATTCCCGATAACGAAAACCGGCATGCTTATGCCTGTCATCATGATAGTCTCAAGGGTCCAGGGATTGAGCTGTCTCTGTATCCCCTGGACAATAGGCATTATCAGGTTGCTGATGGCTATCCCGGCTACCAGAAAGGTGATATAATCACTGTCGTACATTTCGGTAACCGGTCTTTGCACATATGATGCGGCTACGCCCCATGAGAAAACACCAATCAGGATATTGATTAGCTGAGTTATCATGGTCGTCTTGTAGGTTGTCCAGCTGAAAAAATCCCGTTTGGTGAAAGCGATGATTTGTTTTAACGCTAGTGGCAGCTCCATATTTTTAAGACCGCCCGGTATGTCCGAACCTGCCCGGCTCCTCCTTTTTTCGTCCGGTAATGGCTATGAATGCTTCCTCCAGACTTGGCTCTCTTGTGTTAATGCTCCCTATCTTCAATCCGTTCTTCATAATGACCGACAGGATACCGGAGAGGTCCATTCCTTTGCTTATCCGGACTGACATTCCGCTAAGGTTTCCATCTTTATCAATCTCCGGAGTGGCACCGTAGACTCCGGCTGTTTTTTCCAGTAAGTTCACCATTTCTTCCGGGTCGGCATTAAAGAGAGTATTGGTAAAAGTGATGCTGAAGACCTTCTCATCTAACATGGTGTACTGGATGTTGTTGGGGGTATCGCAGGCGATTATCTTCCCCTTGTCCAGGATGGCTATACGGTCGCATATCTCCTGAGCTTCATTCAGATTGTGGGTGCTGATTAAGATTGTCTTTCCCTCTTCACGGGACAGCTTGTCACGCACTAGGCTACGAAATTCCGAGGCTGAAAGCGGGTCCAAACCCGTAGTTGGTTCATCGAAGAGTAGTGTGGGTGTATCCCGTAGTAAAGCTCTGCAGAGCAACAGTTTACGCTGCATCCCCGTTGAGTATCGCTGGTAGCCATCGTTGGCCCGCTCCCTCAATCCGACCAGTTCCAGCAGACTGTTAATCCTCTCTTGTGCCTCCTGTTCTCTGATGCCATAAAGCAGGGCGTAAAACTCCAGGTTCTGCTGTCCCGTCAAACGCCAGTTGAACCCTCTACTCTCAGGCAGGACAGCCTGAAGATTCTTAATCACCTCCGCCGGCTCCTTCTTAACATCGAACCCATGAACATAGGCCTCTCCCTCGTCGTGGATAATAAGTGTGCAGAGGATTTTGATTAATGTGGTCTTTCCGGCGCCATTGGGGCCTAATAAGCCGAAAACCTCTCCCTTCTTTATCTGGAGATCGATACCGCGGAGGGCTTCAATAAAAGAGCCTCTCCTTCTTCTCATAACGCTGAATATATTGCCGAAAGAGTCAACACCGCCGTGCCCCCTGCCGCCGCCACCCGTGTTTCGGGCGCGGGTCGGGTATCTCTTCACCAGTCCGATAGTTTCTACCGCGTATTTTGGTTCCATTGTTCTATTATCCTGTTTTAACTAATCCTGGTATATATTATATTATATTTACTCTGGTGGTAAATCATCCGGACTTCGGTGCCGAAAAGGCTCCTGTTACAAAACTACCTCTTCCCGGTGGTGGGGAGGTTTGGGAGGGGTTGCCGGAAAGATAATAGCTGCTCCTGCTAATATTACGAAAGACATAACCACGAATGTTGGGCGGTAAGTTCCCTGAACATCGGCCAGGTAGCCGGCTACCACCGGGGCAGCCAGGGTAAAAGGCAGACTAAGTGATTGCAACCATCCCCTGATGACACCTTGGGACTTCCGCCCGAAATACTCACCTTGCATGGCGTTCATCACCGGAGTCCGCACTCCCCAGCCGATACCGTAAAGCACCGCGTACAGAAATGCCATCTGCACTGATGTGGCAGTACCCAGCACATACACGGAAACTGCCATAAAGACCATGGCAGTTCCCAGCATAAGATTTTTCGGTAACCGGTCTCCGAGGAAGCCGCCGGCCAGTCTCGCTGGTATGTTTGACAGACTGGCTGCGCTCCAGACAAAAGCGGCCATTGTCCGCGTCAGCCCAACACCCTCCACCAGGTGAAGGAAGAGATGGACCTGGACTACGCCCATCCCCAGGTTACCCACCGCACCACTGATGGAAAGCAGCCAGAAAGCCCGACTCCGTATTGCTTCGGAGAGGGTGAAGTCGTATTCCTCCTCGGAATAACGGTCTTTGTCAGTAGTGGTACCCGGAGCATCAGGAATTTCACCATCCGGCAATAGACCATATGTCTCAGGTCGGGTACGTAACAGCATTGTGCAGGGAAAGCCGACGGCCCAGATGAGAAGGCCGGAGCCAATAGCCGATGTCTGCCATCCCATCAGGTTTTGTACCAGTACTAATATGGGGATGCCTATCACGCCGACGGTGGCGTATCCAAGGAGCATCACCGACTGGGCTATTGTGCGTTTGCGTCTGAACCAGTTGTTCACGGCTACCGACATAATCAGCAGACCCTGTAAACCGGTGCCAAGGGTGATGATAATATTTGATAGATAGTACATCCACAGCGATTGTGTCAGGCCGAAAAGAATCAGCCCCAGGCCCATAATGAAAACTCCACTGGTAACTATACGGCGAGGACCAAACCTGTCCACCAGGAAACCTTCTATGGGACCAAGGATTGAGTTCTGCACCTGGGTAACTGAGCGCGGCAGGGCCAGGACTGCTTTGCTCCAGCCGAAATCACTCTGGAGAAGACCAAGGTAGGTACCAAAGCCCTGGGAGATAATACCCTGAAAGAACTGGGTCACCATGCCGACGGCAACGATTACCCAACCGTAGAATAGTCTCTTGCCAATCCACGGAATACGAGGAAGTTTCGG
>JAZFUA010000234.1:0-7755 GCA_036446975.1 Dehalococcoidales bacterium | reverse complement strand
GTAGTTTGCGCCCACTGGGGTGGCGGGCTGCCCTTTTATGCCTTAATGCCTGAAGTAAAAAAAGCAATGAGCAATGTATTTTTTGATACTGCAGCTTCCCCTTTTCTCTATAACCCTCAAGTGTACCGCCAGGTTATCCAGCTTGTCGGGGCCGATAAAGTTCTTTTTGGCAGCGACTACCCCTTGCTTGCCCAGAGTCGGTTGCTGGGAGAGATAAACTCTCTGGACTTGCCTGAGGAAATAAAAAACCTGATTCTGTCAGGTAATGCCCGGAAGTTATTAAGTATTTAAAGGTGAGATTGAACTTTATATAAATATGGAGCAAATTCGTTCGTTTATAGCTATTGAACTTCCCGACGAGTTAAGGCGGGAGCTTGGCCAACTTGAGGCTCGGTTACAATCGGGTGAGCAGCCGCGGGTGAAGTGGGTAAACCCGAATAGTATTCACCTGACTCTGAAATTCCTGGGTGATATCGATAGGGATAGAGTCGGGGAAATAATCGGGGCAACGGAGGAAGCTGTCCGGGGGACATCTCCCTTCCGCCTGAAGGTCAAAGACACGGGGGTTTTCCCCAATATAAAAAGGGCTCAGGTTGCCTGGGTGGGGTTTAGTGGGGATGTAGACAGGCTACTCCAGTTGCAGCAACGCCTTGAGTCCGGTCTGGAGAGCCTCGGCTTTGCTCCTGAATCACGGGCTTTTACCCCCCATCTGACTCTGGCGAGGATTCACCAGAGGGCGACTCCGGATGAACGGCAAAGATTCGGCCACCTTGTCACCGATACCAGATTTGAGGCGGCTACTACTATTGATGTGGTTGCCATCAGCTTGATGCAAAGTCAGTTGACCAGAGAAGGGGCTATTTACAGCCGGCTTGGTTTGGTAGGCTTAAAAGATTTCCCGGCAGCGATTACCTGACAGTGAAAATGCAACTATGTAATTTGGCCCCGCATCTTTTTTAAAACTATTGCTAACGGCGATTGCTTGGTGTATACTGTAAAAAATTCTATTCTGGTTGGGAGGTGGATCCGTGGAACAGGAAAGTTTTCCTAAATGTCAGCGATGCAAGACCGGAGACCTGGTACCTTTATCCGATTTCGGCAGCCAGGGGGCAAATATTCATTACAAAGCTTGGGTTTGTACCAATCCTGATTGTGGTTTTAACCTGAAAATCAGGAATGGCGATGTCTATATTGACGAACCTATAATGAGCGGAACACTCCATAATAACCGCGTCCGCTAGTATATTTCACGCCACTCTGGAGTTATAGATTTAGGGAAGGTGATTGTGCTTCCTCAGGTAGTTAAATTAGGGAGGACGGCACTGAACCTTTTATTTCCGCAGTGGTGTGTAGGCTGTGGAAAAGAGGGGGCTCTCCTTTGCATTTCCTGTCGCAACTCACTACCTGGGGTTATGCCTCCATTGTGCCCCAGATGTGGGAGACCTCAGTCCAGTGGCATACTTTGCCCAAGTTGTGTCAGCTGGCGGGCAGAGATAGACGGTATCCGCTCCCCGTTCCGCTTTGAAGGAACGATGCGCCAGGCTATTTATCAGCTAAAGTACCGGAATCTCAGAAGTCTGGTGGCACCCCTGGCCCAGCTACTAAGCGATTATCTGGCTAAAGACATTGTGCTGGGGGATGTGCTGGTGCCGGTACCTTTGCACCGGAAACGGCTGAGAGCGCGCGGATACAATCAATCAGGCTTGCTGGCCGGAGAACTGGGCAAGCTTATTGGCCTGCCGGTAGTGGCTGATAGCCTTATCCGGCGACGCTATGTTTCTCCTCAGGCGAGAACATCAAATGTCGAAGAAAGGCATAGTAATGTGGCTGATGCTTTTACCTGCCGTGATGACAGGTTGCGGGACAGGCAGGTGATACTTATTGATGATGTTACCACCTCCGGAGCTACCCTGGATGCCTGTGCAGGAGCCTTGAAAGCAGCTGGTGCCGCCTCAGTCTGGGGAGTAGTCCTGGCCAGGGAGATTTAAGACTTCCGGATAATTATGGTTGAAGCCGGATAACCGGAACAAAGAAGGTTACGATGAAAGTTATAGGTCTGACTGGTGGGATCGGTAGCGGAAAAAGCACGGTCTCTCAGTACCTTGCTGAGTTTGGGGCGATGGTTATTGATGCTGATAAGGTAGGGCATGAAGCCCTCAGGACCACCGAGGTGAAGCAGGAGATAGTAGCCGCCTTTGGCCGGGAGGTACTTACCCCCGATGGTGAAATTGACCGCAAGAAGCTGGGTGCGATTGTCTTCAGTAACCCTGAATCGCTGTCCAGCCTGAATGGCATAATGCATCCCCGGATGCGGGCTATGATGGTGGACCGGATTGAAAAGTGCCGGCAGGAGGGAGTGGCCGTGGTAATTGTTGAAGCGGCGGTTTTGCTGGAAACCGAAGCTGATTGGACTTCCCTGGTGGATGAGATCTGGGTTACGGAAAGTCCCGAAGTAGAGGTAGTCAAGCGGATTACAGAGCAGCGAGGGCTGTCAGAAGAGCAAGTCCTGGCTCGTATCCACTCCCAGCTATCTCAGGAAGAGCGGGCAAAGCAGGCTAATGTGGTCATCAATAATGATGGGAACCTCGATGAAGTGAAAGCAATAGTAAAGGAATTGTGGGAAAGATTTCAGGGATGAAAGCCCGGCTATTGACAGCGGTATGGAAAAAGCTTAAACTTCTCGCCTGAAGGGGAGACATTCAGGTTCTCTGGTTCCCTTAGCACTGAGAGAAAATTATATGCTTCTTATCAGGAAAAAGCATCGGTAAACGTCAGGAAAATAATATGACGATTGCTAATGCTTTTTTCATTTTGATATTAAAAGTCATTCACCCATAGTAACAAAAGGAGGTGTAGTTCGATGAATAAAATAACCACGATGAAGGAAGCAATATCCAAAAATTTGAAAAGTGGCGATCTGTTGTTTCTGGGTGGGGCGCAACATGGTGCTCCCTCAGCGGCGGTACACGAAATTGTGCGACAGAAAATCGACCACCTGACAGTGATAGCCTTGCTTTCGAATACGAACCTGCTTATCGCTGAAGGTCTACTTGATAAACTGCTGACTGGATTCACGGTAATGGAAGAGAAGCGCTCTTATGTTATTCGAAGAGCCAAAGCTATGAACAAGTTACCGATTTTTGAAGAATACTCTCACTTCGGCATTGCCCTGGCATTGTTTGCCGGTTATATGGGGCTACCCTTTATGCCGACTAAATCCCAGATTGGTTCCGATATGCCCGTGTATAACGAGAACATCAAATCAATTGAGAGTCCTTTTGGCGGAGGACAAATAGGTGTTGTTAAAGCTTTCGTGCCGGATGTAGGTATACTCCACGTGCAGAGGTGTGACGCCGAAGGAAATGCCCAGAAATGGGGAACCCTGGGGGTAGACCACGAGGGTATCAATGCCAGCAAGAAAATCATTATCAGCACGGAAAAGATTGTTGATTCCGGGGTTATCCAGCGAGACCCAAACCGAACCATCATACCTGGCTTCCGGGTGAGCGCTGTCGTGGAGCAACCCTGGGGCGCTTATCCGGTGCATCTGGCCGGTTGCTACACTGATGGTCCGAATGTTTTTGGTGCCATGGCAAATGAGGAAGCCTACGATATTTATATGCAGGAAGCAGTCTACGGAGTAAAAGACTGGAACGAATATCTGGCTAATTTAAAGGCAAAAAACGGGGAAGATTTCTTTGATAAAATAAAGATACAAAATCCGGCGATGAGTGAGCCGGTTATTACCGGATATTAGTTATTAACAATTATTGGAGGGAACAATATGACTCAGAGTAAGTACGCTACAGATTACAGCGCCGCTGAACAAATGGTTGTTTCAGCAGCCCGCCAGATTGAGGGCAATGATGTTGTCTATGTTGGGGTCGGGCTCCCCATGCAGGCTGGCGTTTTAGCTAAAAACCTTCATGCGCCTAACAGCACCATTGTCATTGAAAATGGTATAGTCAGGGCAAGTATATTCCCAATCCCGAGAGCTACGGATAACCTTCACTCACAATCTTATGCCGAACAACTTTCCGGCCTGTTCTATGTTATGTGCCTGGCGCAAGCCGGCTATATCAACACCGGTTTTTTGGGTGCCGGACAAATTGACCGTTACGGCAATTGTAACGATACGGCAGTTGGCGACTATCGTAATCCGATACATCGCTGGCAGGGAAGTGGCGGTGGTAATGATGTGATGAGTTTCTGTGGGCGTACCATTATTATTCTGGAGCAAACTAAGCGTAGATTCCTGGAGAAAGTTGATTTCAACACCTGCCCCGGCTATCTGGATGGAAAACCAGGGCGGAGGGAAGAGATAGGTCTGCCACCGAACACCGGTCCGGCAGTAGTGATTACCGATCTGGCCACTTATTGTTTTGAAGACGGGGAGATGACTTTAAAGACGGTTCATACTGGCTGCGGGGTAACTCTGGAAAAAGTTAAAGCTGAAATCAGTTGGGATGTTAAAGTTGCTGACGATATTACCGACACCGAACCTCCAACTGAGGAAGAGTTGAATGTATATCATGAAAAAATTGAAGCTGTACTGAGGTCATATGGTCCCAGGCCAGGTGCCGCACCACCGTCGGCGCAGGCACAGGGAAACCCGAGATAAGGCTGGTAAAACTGGTATCTCAGAAGGGGAGATATTTTACTTTCATCTATTTGGCTCTTAAGCCTGCCAAATACTTGACGGTAAAGACAAAATGGGGATAAAATTAGGGGTAGCTAACCGAAATGAATAATGAATCAGGTAAGAGGGGAGGGACTATGGCAGAAAAAGATAAGCTGTATAAACTTCTCAACCCGATTTGGATACAATATCCGGTGAACACATTACCTCTGGCACCAAGTCCCACCATTCTTAATGGTAAAGAAATCTTCTTCAGTATTTCCAGTGAACCGGATATTAACATCCCATTAGAGAAACGATTTAAGAGCGATTATCCTACTATCAAATGGAAAGCTAAAAAACCATACCTGCTGGCTCCGGTATTATTGGATGAGGAAATGAAGACAGTTGACGGACAGATACAGGGAGTAGCCTGGTAAAGCGGCGTTGCTTGAAAGCCTATTCTCCTCCCATTAACTATGCCGGACGACACTAAGAATTAATTAGCCCCTCCAACCGGGGACATTGTGGTGCAATAAAGACGTGTGAGAGGAGTCCAGGACCGGTAAACCAGCCAGGGATGAGTTTCCCCTTCAGTAGCTCATCCGTCGTCATAAAAGCCATACTTGACAAGCGGCGTATAATAGTGCTAGGATTAGTCTGCGGTAATATGCCTTCAATAAATTCTACGTTTCCAATTTTTGTAAAACTCTCTCATTCGCCCCTGCTTTTGTTTCATTTTTCTGTCACAGTAAGTTAATCGCTCTATTATTAATGAAGGAGTAGTGCTACAGATGGTTTCTATGTTACCAACATTGCCTGAGGAGAGTTCTCCTGTTCCCCGGAAATCTTATGCCAGGTTACCCGAGATACTGGCTGTGCCCAATCTGATTAAAGTCCAGTTAGACTCATTCCGATGGTTTCAGCAAGAGGGGCTGAAGCAATTGCTGGAAGAAGTATCACCTATCACCGACTTCACGGGCAACAGACAGGAGATTAGCTTTATCAGCTATGAGTTTCGAGAGCCGCGCTTCTCTGAAGTTGAATGCACCCAGCGGGACCTGACTTATTCAGCCCCACTCTATATCAAGACACGATTGCTGGTGAAGGCAACTGGTGAAATCAAGGAGCAGGACATATTTTTCGGAGATATTCCCCTGATGACAACCAAAGGTACTTTCATTACAGGCGGGGCCGAGCGGGTAGTAGTAAGTCAGTTGCTCCGTTCTCCCGGCGTCTACTTCATCGGCGAAGAAGATTCCAACACTGGAAAAAAATTATGTCGTGCCAAGCTGGTCCCTGACCATGGAGCTTGGCTGGAATTTGAGAGTAATATCCATGGAGTAATCTCAGTCAAGATAAACGGTAAACGGAAAGTACCTGCAACCACTCTTTTACGGGCTATTGGCTATGGTAGCGACGAAGAACTGTATGGCTTGTTTTCTGAGGATGATGATTCTCCGGAGCACAAGGTCATCACTTTAACAATGGAACGAGAACCTTTGGTCAGGAAAGAATCTGAGGCACAACTCAGTATTTATAAAAAATTACGTCCCGGAAACCCGCCAAATATTGAAAATGCCCGAAAACTGATAGAAAGTATGTTCTTTGATCCATTGCATTATGACCTTGGTTACGTAGGGCGTTACAAGCTTAACAAACGGTTGGGGCTTAATTCTCCAGAGAATCAAAGAGCTCTGACCCGGGAAGATATTGTAGAGATAATCAGGCGTATCATCAAGGTTAATATGGGCAAGGAAAACGCTGATGATATTGACCATCTGGGAAATCGGAGAGTTCGTACCGTTGGTGAGCTGGTTCAGAATCAATTTCGCATCGGCTTGGTACGTCTGGAACGAGTAGCCAAGGAGCGTATGAGCACAATTCCCACCGAATCAGCTACTCCCAGCGCTCTGGTGAACATTCGGCCTGTAGTGGCGTCCATCAGAGAATTCTTTGGTCGCTCGCAGTTATCACAGTTTATGGATCAGACCAATCCACTGGCTGAGTTAACTCATAAACGTCGTTTGTCAGCAATGGGTCCAAGAGGGTTATCACGCGACCGGGCTGGCTTTGAAGTTCGTGATGTTCATTATTCCCACTATGGTCGAATCTGTCCTATTGAAACACCGGAGGGACCTAACATTGGCTTGATTGGCTCTCTTGCCACATATAGTCAAATCAATAAGTACGGTTTTATTGAAACCCCCTATCGTAAAGTCGTCTCCGAGATAAGTGGGGATTATGACTTGTTGATAGGCAGATTGACCAGAGAAACGGTGCGTGATGATGCAAATGGCATCATATTGAAAGCCGGGACTACCATTACTGCCAGGCATATCACTAAACTGGCCCAGCTGCCTCCCAGAGCAGTAAAAGTGGTGCCCTTCGTCTCTGGAGAGGTAGTTTACCTACCGGCGGACGAGGAAGATAAATACATCATTGCCCAGGCCAATGCTCGGCTTGGTGACAATAACCAGTTTATTGATGAAAAGGTTGAGGTCAGGCTGAGTGGCAGCTATCTTCGGGAGGTGCCGGAGAAGATAGACTTTATGGATGTTTCTCCCAAGCAGATATTCAGTGTTGCCGCATCACTGGTGCCTTTCCTGGAACATGATGACGCTAATCGCGCCCTGATGGGCTCTAATATGCAGCGGCAGGCTGTACCTCTGCTTTCCCCTGAAGCACCACTGATAGCAACGGGAATGGAAGCTGAGGCTGCCATTCACAGCGGGCAGATTTTGTTTGCTAGAAATGCGGGCTTGGTAACTTCGGTAACCAGTTCGCAGATTGTAATTACCAAGGACAACGGAGATGAAGATATATACCCGTTGATGAAGTTTGTCCGCACCAACCAGGGAACTTGTGTTAACCAGCGTCCAATAATAGACAAGGGAGAACGGGTAGAGGTAGGGCAGGTTTTGATGGATAGTTCTTCTATGGAGAAAGGAGAGCTTGCCTTGGGGCAAAACTTGCTCTGTGCTTTTATGACTTGGGAAGGTTACAACTTTGAGGATGCCATCATTCTTAGCAGTCGCCTGACGGAGAAAGATACATTTACCTCCATTCACATTGAGAAGCATGAGATAGAAGCCCGGGATACTAAGTTAGGGCCCGAAGAAATTACCAGAGACGTT
>JAZFUA010000233.1:0-3483 GCA_036446975.1 Dehalococcoidales bacterium | reverse complement strand
ATTATTCATCCAAAAATCTATGGAGTATTTCCTAGCTTTTTCTTGAGCTCGTCCACTCATTTTATAAGGGAACCCAGGACCAGTTCCTCCCCTAAAATAGTGGGAGAACCATGTTTTTTTATTTACTTTTAAATCCATAATGCCTGATGCTCCTTGTTAATTTTTAGATTACTGCATGCCCATCAGTCTGATAATCAGTCAATTTATAGTCGGGCATACAGTTGTGTACCTGATTCTCGTGTCAGATCAACGAGCAAAACATAAAATACCTCCTCACGGTAATAAAGTTTATATACTGTAACAATAGGTATGTAAATTTATTTTCACATTAGGCAAACGGCAGGGAAAGGTAGAAATGGGTAATGTTTTTGGTACAAAGTGGCTCAATAAAAGCAGGCGGAATGGCCCAAGAGTAATTAATCAAATCATTCAACTCAGAGTGTACACGAGTAAACAATCACGAAATCGACTCATTTGGTATCAAATAAATGACCCGTTTGAGTCTCTTGTAAATCCAGGAAAGTGGGTACACTAATCATACGAATAACGTTACAATCTATTCACTATATAAAGAAATAGGGACTTTCCCCTGGCAAGGAGCTGAGAATGGTTGGAATTAGCCCGGCCCGAGAATTGAGCGTCTATAGGCTCAGTAAGTGGTGCGTTAACAAAGTTGCAGATATTATTTATTACACAATGGTCAAGTTAAGGATAAGAAACCGACAGATTTGGTAGAAGTTAATTAGACGGTGGGCTAACCTATTTGAAAATTGAGATATAATCCCTAAATTCTCTACCGAATCAATTCTACAGTCGATTTCCTTATTTCATAAAGAGAGGGGTAATATTTTGACTAACATACAATCTACTGTTCTAAAATCATCCATTGGATCTGAGGCTAAAAAGTTACGAACTTCCCTGGGTCTTACACAGGAAGAACTTGCCAGGAATACGGAGTTTTCCGCAAAAGACGTAAGCTTATTGGAACGTGACATGCCACTACCAATGGACCGCCGCCTTAATATCCTTCACGAATTGTGGGTTAGAGAAGTCCATAGCAAGAGCTGGTCGATATTTCGCCCACTCCTCTGAGGGACGCCGGATTAATAACTAGTATTGGCCGTATTTATGGGCGGCGTCTATCATTGCTTTTATGTTAGCTGGTTTAGCGCAATCGATAGAACTACCGGGACCCAGTATAAACCCGCCGCCCTTGCCGCAGACCTCGATGAGCTTCTTGCAGTATTCCTCCACTTCTGACGGAGAGCCGACTTCCAGCAGAGAGGAAGGGACTCCTCCCTGGATACAGTGATGGCCGCCCAGCACCTCTTTTGCTTTGAACATATCCGTCTTTTCAAAGCGCAGGATGGCTTTGCCCTTGGGTATCTCCAGCCAGTACTCCAGGCGCTCATCCCAGATTCCTTCACAAAATGAAGATGTGGTATATCCCAGGTCTACAGCCACGAGAACGGCTTTCTTCAGACCGGGCCAATAGAACTTTTCAAACTGCTTTATGGACATGAATCCATCCGAACCCCGGTGAAGGGGAGCCCCGCCACCTCTGACCATATCACCTTTCACTTTCGGATTTGCCGGGGTAGACCGTTCAATTCGCCATTCCAGTATCTTGTCACAAGCAGCCAGTAGATTGTCCGGACATCTGTACATATCAATCATCGCCCCGCGCATACCCCGCAGGAAATCAGACACGGCATCAAAGGGTGCGCCGCCTGGAGTGCTGCCCGATTGCTGCTGTGAAGGGAACCCGAAACGTTCTGCCGTTGCTCCGTATACAGCTGACTCTTTAGACCAGACCTGTTGTTCATCGGCCGCTTTTGATATTTTCCCAGCCAGGTCCCTGAATTCCGGCCTGTTAAACAGGCCAAGAATAGAGGTAAATCCCATACCGCCTATGAGATTCCTGAAAGGGGGCAGTTCCGTGAGTGGCTCGAGCGCCCCGTAAAGGCGCGGCAGATAATAGCGAATAATAAAGTCGGATGGGTCGTTTAAGAAGATATCGTATTCGTCTTCCTTCATATATTCGCCCTCAACGAACTGGTAAGGGACATCCGGCGGGAGTGTACCCCCGGGCCAGCGCTGGTGCCTGGGATCCAGTAATTCCAGCATCAGTCCGGAATTGGTTCCCGCTGCAGCGCCGCCGGAATCAGGCTCGAAATCCAGCAGCACCTTCAGACAGGCTTCTCTGTAAGCTACAGGGTCATAATACATGGCGGAAGCTTTCAGGCCGGAATATTTTGAAGCAAATGCACCGGAATTGAAGGTTACCGGTACTCTGTCAGGCTCTTTCAGCTCCATGGCATCCCTGATTCTCTTTTCCCGTTCCTGGCGGAGTTCTTCTACCGATTTCCCGTGTCTCTTTTCAATTTCACCTATTAGCCTTTTTTCGGTTTCCTCATAAGACTTTTCAACGGTGCTCTGTATTGCCATAATTGAATCCTCCTCCGGGTTTTCTTAAATCTTTTGTTTCCTGACTATCGCGTCGAGCTCTCCATTAACCAAATACCGGAATTAATTGGAATATTATAGCACGTTAGACGCTATACCAAACAATGCCTTAGCCCTCGTTTGAGAATATGTCAACTCACAATTTCTGGCTTTGCATAGACATAACCAATGATTCAGGCTAAACTTGGACTTCCAAGAACATTGGGAGACTGTTATGAAAGTGAAGGTATACTGGATTTTACTTGTTGCAGTAATTGGCATCGTTGTCATTACCAGTCT
This sequence comes from Dehalococcoidales bacterium, assembly GCA_036446975.1. GTDB lineage: Bacteria > Chloroflexota > Dehalococcoidia > Dehalococcoidales > UBA2162 > JAZFUA01. The sequence continues at coordinate 738 of JAZFUA010000233.1, read as the reverse complement.
ATATCTCTTTTCACCAAGAGATCCATCATCACGTGGACCGGAATTTTCCTCTAATGAAGTGACAAAAATGGTAACATCTTACTTCAAGGAGGCAGAATATATATATGAAACACCACCTTCTACAGCCTACACGGAAGTAAAATATATGGGTGAGGGCAAATGGTCGGGAAAATACAACGGGCCTTCTGCCTACGGGGAAAAAAGTACCATAATTTGGGACTTCTACGAAGAAGTTAAAGCAGTTCAAATAATATTAGGCTATTCCATAGAGTAATTCAAAAACAGGGCAACCACCTGATAAATTGTGGGGCTCTCCTTTGTGGCGAAGGCAGATATTATTTCAAGATGTTCAAGTATGCTTCTTCAAGGGTCGGCTGGCGGCTAACTATATTCTCGATTCCGGCCTGGTCGGCGATGGCAGCAACCTGTTCTTGCAGGTCGAGTCCTAGCGAGACATGGACGGTAATCTTTTGTAATATCCCGTCGACTCCCAAATCAACGCGTTTGACTCCGTCCAATTTGCCGAGCTCGTCTATCAGGCTTTTGCCGGATTCTTTAACGGTCACTTCGATGATGTCGACATTACTGAGTCGCCCTTTTATTTCTGCCGGACTGCCCAGCGCTACCAGCTTACCTTTGTTGATCATTGCCACAGTTTGGCATAGTGTATCCGCCTCCAACATGTAATGGGTAGTCAGCAGAACGGTCTTCCCCTGGCTCGCCAGTTCCGGAATAAGC
>JAZFUA010000232.1:0-2920 GCA_036446975.1 Dehalococcoidales bacterium | reverse complement strand
AGGGCATCATAGATGGATTGAACGAAGAAGGGTACGTGGAGGGTGACAACATAGAGTTTGACTATCAGAACAGTGAAGGTGATATGGCACTCGTCGCCTCCATTGCCCAGAAATTTGTTTCGGATAAAGTAGACCTGATTGTCAGCATCGCCACTCCCAACAGCCAGGCGGCGATAAGCGCTGCCGAGGGAACTGACATTCCAGTCGTCTTCTCGGCAATTACCGACCCGGTAGGAGCCGGCCTGATAACTGACTGGGATTCCCATCCGGATGAGAATGTCACCGGAGTCAGCGATATGATAGTGGTGCAGGACGATTTAGAGTTAATACTTAAGATAGTACCGTCCGTCAAGAAAATCGGCACCCTTTATAACGCCGGGGAGTCCAATTCGGTGTTCCTGGTTCAAAAACTGAAAGAAGCAGCCGAGGCCAAGGGAATCGAGATAGTCGAGAGGACGGTAGCCACCAGCGCCGATGTTCTGACAGCGGCTCAGTCCCTGGTCGGTCAAGTGGACGCTATCTGGGTCGGCACTGATAACACCGTGGTCACCGGTCTGGAAGCTCTGATTGGCGTCTGCGAGGATAATGATATACCTTTCTTTCCGGCAGATGGACCTTCGATTGAGCGCGGTGGAATCGCCGCCTACGGCTTCGATTATTACGATATAGGTGTGCAAACGGGAAGAATGATAGCCCAGGTACTGAAAAAAGGCTCGGCCAACAGCATCAAAGTAGAAAAAGGAGAGATTATCAGCCTCTCCATTAATACTGCGGCCGCAGAGAGCATGGGAGTAACCATTCCCCAGGACCTGATTGACAAAGCCGCCGTTAACTACGGAGAATAATTCTCCGGTAATAAAGAGCGCACCAGGTCATCAGACAAACTTCACACTCGTATTGGGGGAGTAAGCGCGCGTGGAAGCGATGGGCAACCTGTTGACTGTTTCTTTCTATGAAGGACTGGTATACGGCTTCGTGGCAATTGGGGTATACCTTACCTTCCGCGTGCTTGGCTTCCCTGACCTGACGGTTGATGGCAGTTTCCCGCTCGGGGGAGCCGTGGTCGGTGTCCTGATTGTCAGCGGGGTCAATCCCTGGCTGGCTAGCCTGGCCGCTCTATGTGCCGGTCTTCTGGCCGGACTGGGAACCGCCTTGCTCAACACAAAACTGAGAATAAACGCGCTGCTGGCCGGTATTCTGATGATGGTCGGGCTTTATTCCATCAACCTTATGATTATGGGCCGGGCCAATATCCCGCTACTGCGTGAGATAACCATATTTGACCAGGTAGCCCAGTTTTTTAATACAAATACCAGTATCACTCTGGCGATCATTTTTGTTTCGATTATCGCCATCATTATTCTTATGATCCTGAACTGGTTTCTGCGCACCGAAATCGGCCTGGCGCTGAGGGCAACCGGTCAAAACCCGCAAATGGTGCGCGGCCTTGGGGGCGACACTGATATGACGACAATTCTCGGGGTATCAATCTCCAACGGGCTGGTGGCTTTCTCAGGAGCAATCATAGCCCAGAACCAGGGATTTACCGATGTGGGCATGGGCATTGGCATAATTATTCTAGGGCTGGCATCGGTAATCATTGGAGAAGGTATATTCCGGCCCAGAACAATAACCGCTATATTGCTGGCTGTGGTTGGGGGAGCATTTACCTATAGATTGTTTATTAGTGTTGCTCTCAGGCTGGGATTACCCCCCACTAACCTGAAATTGGTTACGGCGCTACTGGTAATTTTTGCTCTGGCTGTGCCTTATATACAGAAGAGGTTAAGGCATGAATGGGTCCCTCCGGCGGCTAGGATGTAATGGGAAATGTGAGTGAACAGTAATAACAGCTTGTTGCAGCTAAAGGGAATCAGTAAGGTATTTTCGCGGGGCTCCATTGATGAAGTGACCGCGCTGAACGACCTGGAGTTGGAGGTCAACGCCGGCGACTTTATAACTGTTATCGGCAGTAATGGCGCCGGAAAAACCACCCTGCTCAATATTATCGCCGGTGTGTACCCGCCTGAAAGGGGAGGCTCAATAGTTATCAAGGACAGGGATGTAACTAATCTCAGTGAATACAGGCGGGCGCATTATGTGGGGAGGGTATATCAGGATCCCCAGATAGGCACTGCAGCCAATATGACAATTGAGGAAAACCTGTCATTAGCCCTAATGCGAGGACAATCGCGTGGCTTGAGTATAGCTACCAATAAGAAACACAGAGAGCAGTTCCGCCAGGCACTGGCGCCGCTGGGATTGGGACTGCAAAATAGGCTGACTGCCCCGGTAGGAGTATTATCGGGCGGGCAGAGGCAAGCCCTGGCCCTGGTGATGGCCACATTGAGTAAACCCTCAATTCTGATGCTTGACGAACACATATCTACGCTGGACCCGAACACGGCCCGCTCCGTACTTGAACTGACAAATATGATTATTGAGCGAGAGAATATGACGGCAATGATGGTGACTCATAACATGGATATAGCCCTGCGATGCGGGACGCGGTTAATAATGATGCACAAAGGCAGGATTATTGTCGATCTTGATCACGAAAAGAAAAAAAACCTGACTTTTAATGACCTGATAACCGCCTTTGAGCAGGCCAGTGGGGAAAGGTTTGTTGATGATAATATTTTACTCGGTCGGACTGAGTTTGGAGACCCAACAGATTGATGGATAACCTCCGATATACACTTGTTACCAGTGATACTGCTTTAAAAAGAGCTTATCACATCAGGAGAACTGTTTTCGTAGAAGAACAGGGGATTTTAGAGGACTTGGAAATGGATGGAAACGATTCACCTGCTCTACACATGCTCGCCAGGAAAAACGGCCGGGCAGTAGGCACAGCCAGGATCAGATTCATGGCGGATAAGCAGGCCAAGCTGGAAAGAATGGCTGTTCTGAAACAGCT
>JAZFUA010000231.1:0-2990 GCA_036446975.1 Dehalococcoidales bacterium | reverse complement strand
CATTATCTTGTCAGCAACGGTATTGAGTGCCTCGTCCCAGGTAATAGGAACAAATCCCGGGTCTTCGTTTTTACCTTTATTGGGGTTGGTCCTTTTCATTGGGACTTTAATTCTATCAGGGTCGTAAACCTGCTGAAGGCCCAGATGTGCCCTGGGGCAACTAGCAATACCGTTAACCTTGGAGCTAGGGTTGCCGCGGACTTTAATGGCCCGGCCGTCCACGACGTAAACCTGCTTGGAGCACCAGGAGGTACATCCCTGACACGTGGTGGGGAGCCATTCTCCGTTTACGGTATAGTTGGCGCTACCCGTGTGTGAAAAGGCTCTCAGGGCGGGTTTCAGCATTGTCCCTAACGCGACTGCGGCACCAGCCACAGCAGCGTTTTTCATGAATTTACGGCGTGTCAACCCTTGTGCTTTTATTTTCATCTTGTTCCCCCTGCTGTCAATGTAATTTGTAAAGGCCATTTTTTCCTTACTGGCCCTATACCGAGCCTTTTGTTCTATTGTAGGTTCCCGAGTTGAACGATCTCACGTAGAATACCTTCGGGAGGGTGCCCAAATCCTCCTTAAGTCGCCAGGATGGGAATTTCTTCAAGATCTGGTTCACCTCGCTATTCGGATCATTCAGGTCGCCGAATACCCTGGCGTTAGCCGGACATGTCTCCACGCAGTAAGGCAATTCCCCCTTAACCACCCGGTGGTCGCAAAAAGTGCATTTCTCCACGATGCCCCGGCGCCGGATGCCGGTTCCCTCTTTGGAAAGTTCCCTGGCTGGATTGTAATAGGGAAGTACTCTCCCCCCGACTTTCTGGGAGACCTCAGCGGGTGAAGGCGTACCGCCTGCAACCAGAGGTTTGTCATCATTCCAAAAAGGATGTTCTTCCTCTTCATTAAAGTGAATGACTCCGTAAGGGCAATTAATGATGCAATATCGGCAGCCGATGCATTTATCCGGATCATGCATGGTGATGTTTCCCTCGGCCTTGTGCATAGCTGCCGTGGGGCAGCCGTCTACACATGGCGCATGTTCGCAGTGATTACAGAGAGTGGGGATATATTCATACCGGACATTGGGAAATTGACCAACAGTACGGCTGATTCGGCTAGACCAGGCTACACCCTGCTTAACATTGTTTTCATTCTTACAGGCGATAATGCAGGCGCCGCAACCGACGCATCGCTGCAGGTCGATGACCATGGCCAGTCGCTTGCCATCCAGCTTCGAGTTTCCGCTGGCCCAAGCTAGCTCGCCAGTGACAGCGGGCACCATGACGGCAGCGACTCCCAAACTACCCATTTTGAGGAAATCCCTGTGGTTAATTTCTTTATTGAGCTTCGATCCATCCATTACTATTTCTCCTTTACGCTGGGTCATTAGCTTTGCCTAATGTTTAATCATGCTTCGGTACCTTGTCCAGAGCTAGAGTCCTGGTGCCGATGGTGTAGAGCAGGGCAGCCACCGCCACGGCAAATATCACTACGGCAAATTCGACGAAGGTTACCGAATAGGTACCCAGGGGAAAAGCCAGGTGCTTTAAATCCGCAACGACCGGCGCTACCTGACCACCAATGGTAAACTCCACCCTGGCAGCGAACATACCGATAAGCACCAGTACGGAAGTAATGGCGATACTATTCAGGTTCCTCGTTTTCGGATTAAGCAGAAGAATGAAAGGAACAATCAGGCCCAGGATGATGACAAAGACCCAGTACCACCAGGCAGATAAGACATGTTCATAACCTAATGCTGTCGTGGCTAATGTGCTGCGGATGCCTGCTAAATCTTTCCATAGAGTGAAGAAGATGGCTATACCCAGCACCACACCCAGTAATTTGCCTAGGTCCAGCACTACTCCGTTAAGCTCAGGGCTCATGGGCGTCCTGGTAAGCTTGTACTGCAGAATAGTTACCAGAAGGAGCAACGCAGTGCCGATGATGACGGCGATTAATATGAAATATACCGGGGAAAAGGCTCCCCCAAAATATGTCCTTACGGCGGCGAACCCGAATATTCCCCCGAGAGTAGAGTGAACTGCAATGGCCGCCAGTCCGGCAAAAATACCAACTACCTTGATTTGCCCAACCCTATTCTTGTGAATTAAGTAGAACTCAATTACCAGCAATATGAGATAAATCAGATAGAATATACTCAACCACCACATGGGTGACTCAAGATTAGGCGAGATGAAAAAGCGAATGGAGGTCAGTGGACTACCGAGGTCAAGAATTATCAGCAAGCCGCCAGCAAGTAGGGTGACTATGCCCATAAATACAGCTCTTTTCATAACGAGCTCGAGCTTCTTCATGCCGAGGGCGTAACCCAGTGACACTATCACGCATCCGGCACTGGCAGCCACGAAGAAGATATAACCGGGCACAAAGATGCCCCAGGGAATCTGGGAATTGGTCCCTGTGGTAGAATGACCGTCAATTAATAATGTGAGCGTACCCCATACACCTACCGCCAAGGCGAGGGCAATTATCGCTATCCAGACATAGAAGCTCGCACCGGTTGATTTTTTCTCCACAATTTCTATCACCTCTTATCAGATTTATCATTTGGCTTGAGTGGTGTGTATTACGGATAAAAGATAAATACTATCATAGGTCTCCCCTGAGGTAATTATCCTGGATACGGCCGCATGTGCCTAGAGGGTAAATCCCTGAATTAGCACCGGTACTTGTCAGAGAATTCCCTGAATGTTATGGGAGGGTTTGTCAGGAAAAGAGGAAGGTAGGAAAGATGGTTGGCTCTTAATGACGGCTGTTATTGAGAGGTGTGATTATCTGTATCAAGAAACCCATGCTGGAGAGCATAACGGACAAGCTCGAACCGGCTGCCCAGGTTTAATTTCTCCATTACCCTCGCCTTGTAGGTTTCCACCGTCTTCACGCTCAGGTAAAGGCGGTCAGCTAGCTGCTGATTGGTGTAGCCTTGTGCTACCATAGTCAGCACCTCAAGCTCACGCGGGCTTAGCTGCTCCTGG